>CAMVBO010000029.1 GCA_947165745.1 uncultured Clostridia bacterium
GCATCGGATACCACTACGTCGTCCGTCGTAACGGCGAGATTGAGCCCGGCATGAATTGCCCTCCGGCCATGAATTGGTCATCCCATAAAAACGGTTCTTCACGGAAAGTTGGGGCTAGCACCCCCTCATCAGTCACGCTCCGCGTGCCAGCTTCCCCCCAGGGGGAAGCCTTCAGTGCCGAGCCTTCCCCTTGAGGGGAAGGTGGCCCGCAGGGACGGATGAGGTGTTCTTATCCCACAATTTTCCGTGAAGAGCCCAAAAACACCACCGGCGCGGGAAAACCCGCGCCGGTGATTTATGCTCGCAATCTATCAGCCTTCGTTGTCGAGGCGGGTGATGCCGTCGATGGTCAGGTCGAAGTAGGGCGCGGAGCCGGTCTCGGACTCGTGGAAGTAGCCGTCGTAGATGTGCTCGTTCTCGGGCACCTCGCCGTTCACGGTGAAGGTGGCGGTGTCGAACACGTGCAGCTCGCCGGCCTTCAGGGCGGCGATGACTTCGTCCAGCTTCTCCTGGGTGCCCTCGGCGGCCACGTTCTCGTTCAGCGCGGTCAGCTCCACGGCGCCGTCCGCCATGGTGAGGCACATATCGGCGTCAAAGGCCTCGCCCGCCATGGTCTTCTCGATGGCCAGCTGCATATAGGGGGTCCAGTTGATCTTGGAGGAGATCAGCGCGGTGTTGGGGGCGACGGCGGTGAAGTCGATGTTGTAGCCCACGTTGGGAATGCCCGCGTCCTCGCAGGAGCCGGGAGCGCCGACGGAGTCCGCGTGCTCGCTCATCAGAACGCAGTGGTTCTGGTTGATCAGAGCGTTGGCGGCTTCCTTCTCAAGGCCCAGGTCGCCCCAGGAGTTGGTGAAGCGAACGACCATGGTGGCGGAGGGGCACACATAGCGGATGCCCAGGAAGGTGGAGGTGTAGCCGCTGATGACCTCGGCATAGGGGAACGCGCCCACATAGCCGACCACGGCCTGATCCTCGGTGATGTCGCCGTTGGCAATCATCTCGTTCAGCTTCATGCCGGCGGCGACGCCCGCCGCGAAGCGGCCCTCATAGATGGAGGCGAAGGCGTTGTGCATGTTCGCAAGGCCCGTGCCCGCAGCCTGATAGCCGGTGGCGTGGGAGAACTGGATTTCGGGATACTCCTCGGCGGCCAGGATGATGTAATCCTCGTGGCCGAAGGAATCGGCGAAGATGTACTTGCAGCCGGACTCAGCCAGGTCGATGGCGGCGTCGTAGCAGTCCTGGGTCTCGTCGATGTTGGTCTTGACGATCAGCTGGGTTTCGGGATCCATGCCCAGGTTCACCAGGGCGGCCTTCATGCTGTCGATGAAGTTGGCGTCGTAGCCCATGTTCTCGTCGTGCAGGCAGATCAGGCCAACCTTCATGTCTTCCTTCGCAATCTCGGCGAACGCGACGGAGCAGAGCAGCATGGCCAGAACCAGGAGGACGGATGCGATTTTCTTCATGGCGGATGTCTCCTTTTCTTCTCTCCCCCTGTGAGGGGATTGTACAAATATCATACACAGGCAAGGTTACAACTGAACGCTGAAATTGTAAATTATGGGGAGAGACAAAATAAAAGTTCGGATTTGATGCTTAAAAGCGTCGAAATGAGAAGCCTGGGAATGGGCAAACGAATAAAAACGCGAACATTACAGTTTCCCCACCGAAGTGGGGAAGTGCCCTCGCGGCGGGGGACAGGGCAATCCGTCTAATGCGCCGCGCCCCACGCAGTAATCCGCTCCCCCTTGACGATGTACGCCTTTTCCGCCAGCTCCGCCAGCGGGGCGTCGGAGCGGGAATCGGAGAAAAACTCGTCGATCCTGCCGCCGGGGAAGCGGGCGCGGAAGCGGGAGACCTTCTCCCTGCCGTGACAGTTGGGGCCGAGGAACAGGCCGGTGTGCTTGTCCACCGGCGAGCCGATGACGACGCTGATGCCCAGCTTCTGGCAGGCGGGGCGGATCAGGAATTCCGGCGAGGCGGAGATCACCACGTCGTCCTCCCGGTGGCGGGCCGGATACCAGGCCTTGACCCGGCTGTAATTGTCCCGCCAGAAGGCGTCCACGGCCCCATCCACGTCGCCGATCAGCGTCAGAAAGTGGAACATGCGCTGCTTGAAGGCCTGCTTTTTGCGAATTTTCAGGGCGAACAGCAGCCCGTTGACGGCCTGGGCGGGCACGTCCCGCCACATGCCCCGGCGGTGCATGAGACACCAGATGAAGAAGCGGGCGGTGCTGTCCCCCCGCAGGATGGTGTTGTCGAAGTCATAAACGTTCATGGGCAGCCCCGCTTTCCGCCGGGGATCGCAACGGATCCCGGCCCTGGCCTCATTCCGCGTTCCGCCGGTCCTGTTTGTTGATGCTGTTGGAGCGCGCCTCGTCGAAGCCCTCTGTGGCTTCGGGCTTGAACATGATCTTGATGGTCAGCAGAATCAGCTGGAAGTCCAGCAGCAGGGACTGGTTTTCGATGTACAGCATGTCCATCTTCAGCTTGTCCTCGGGGGAGGTGTTGTACTTGCCGTAGACCTGGGCATAGCCGGTCAGGCCGCTCTTCACCCTCAGGCGATATTTGAAGTCGGGCAGCTGCTGCTCATAGAGGGTTTCGTGCAGGGTGCGCTCCGGCCGGGGCCCGACCAGGGACATCTGACCCAGCAGCACGTTCACGAACTGGGGCATTTCGTCGATGCGGTACCTTCTCAAAAACCGGCCCACCCGGGTGATGCGCGGGTCGTCCTGGGTGGCGGGTTTGGCGCCGTGCGCCTCCGCGTCCACGATCATGCTGCGGAACTTCACGATGCGAAACACCTTGCCGTCCAGCGTCACCCGGTCCTGCAGATAGAATATGGGCCCGTGGTCCTCCAGCTTGATGGCGATGGCGCACACGAGCAGCAACGGCGAGAGCACCACCAGGAAGAGCGCGGAGAGCACGATATCGCACATTCGCTTGATGATCTGGTTGTGCTGCCGGCTGTAGGAGTAGTCGTATTTCAGCATCGGGGTGTCCAGATAGTTGGCCACCTCACAGCCCTGGCAGATGATGTCGATGAAGTCCGGGACGAAGTAAAAGGTCTTTCGGCGGGACAGGCACATGTGGACCAGCGCGTCCCGGCTCTCGGCGCTCACGCCCATGAGCATCACGGTGTCAAATTCGTCGAACCGGGCTTTGACCTCGTCGAGCTTCTCTTCGCTGGCCACGCAGTCCAGCTTGAACAGGTGGGAGAGCTTGCCCTCGATCTGCCGCGCGAACCGGGCGCCCTGGGCCTGGACGCCCGCGCCGCAGACCAGCAGCGTGCTGGCGGCCTGAACGTGGGCGAGGATATAGCGCTTGGTGGCCCAGACGATCAGCGTGGTGGCCACCAGCTGGCACACCACGATGGCGGCCCCGGGCAGCACGCTGACGCGGTCGCGGTGCAGCAGCACCGCGGAGATATACAGGATCAGATCCGCGATGCCGAAGCTGATGAACTGGCTCAGTACCGTCTCCTCCACTCTGGACGAGGCGATGGCGAAGCCGCGGTACAGCTTGGCCAGCCAGTTGTACAGGATATAATGGGCCAGGATGGAGACGACGATGCCGCGAGGCCTGTGGGTACGATAGGCAAAATCATTGTAATAGGAGATCCAGACCAGGGCGAACAGGCCGACGTTGACCAGCACCAGCAGCACCCTGGCGATATTCGTAATGCGCTTATCCTTCATACCCGTGAACCTTTCGTTTCTCCTGGGAGGCGTTAGAGCGTGTTTCCAAAATCCTGAACGTGTGATTTCAGCGTCTTTTCCGCCAAAACTGCGTTGTCAAACCTTGACTTGTCGCTAAACGCCCGCTTCCCGCATCCGTTCAAAAGTGGTAAATTCGTAGCCGTTCTTTTCCAGCAGCTCGATGATCCGGCGCAGCCGCCGGGCCATGCGCCGCCGGCCGATATGCATCCTCAGATATTTGGACAGGCTCATGTCCTTCACCCGGGGAATGGCGCTGTCGGACAGGTCGAGGGGATGGATGTACAGCACGTAGGGCTTCCCGGTGTTCAGATAGCGCCGCAGCATCCACTTCATAAATACCCAGGGCAGCATGCGGATGTAGCCGCCGCCCAGCAGCATGTTCATGCTGCCGATTTTCTGGGTGCTCACCTCGAACTCGGTGAAGCCGCCCCGCCGGTACACACAGGGGGAGGCCTCTTCAAAGCCCGCCAGGGCCATCTCGCCGTACTTGTCGCTCTTCTGCTGCTTCAGCTTGCTGGAGTCGTAGTGAAAGCCCGCCTCACGCACGATGGCGAGCCGGTCGTCGTCCATGGCGAAGTAGGGCCCGCGATAGCCGCTGACGCCGTGGCCCAGGACCTTCTCCAGCGCCGCCTTTGCCCGGACCAGCTGGCTTCTGAATGCCTCCGGCGCCATGGACAGCGGGCGGGTGTGCTCCCAGCCGTGGCAGGCGATGTCGTGGCCGTCCCGGTCCATGGCGCGCAGCTTCCCGGCCAGCCGTTCCGCCAGCTCGCCCAGCACGAAGAACGAACCCCGGATGTGCCGTTCGTCCATGATGGCCAGGGCCCTGTCCAGGCCGTCCAGCACGGTGACGGATTTGTCCACCTCGCAGTCAAAATGGTAGGACTGGTACCAGTCCTCCACGTCCATGGTGATAACCGCGTATTTCTTCATACCCGTTTCCTTTGCAGTAAAACAGCCAATTTGAAATGATTATAGCATAACCGATGTTAAATGTCCACCGGGGAAGGCTTCAGCCCGGCAGCGTCACGATGAACGTGGCGTCCTGGCCGAAGCGGCTCTCGGCTCGGATGGCGCCCTTGTGGGCCTCGGCGATGGTGCGGGCGATGGCCAGCCCCAGGCCGTTGCCGGCCACCTCGCTGTTGTGGGACAGGTCTTCCCGATAGAACCGGTCGAAGATCTTTTCCAGGTTCTCCGGCGCGATGCCCTTGCCGGTGTTGTAGACGGTGATGACGGCGCCCCGGCCCTTTTGCGCGAGGGACAGCTTTATGGTGCCGCCCTCGTCGGAGTATTTCAGCGCGTTGCCCAGCAGGATCACCGCCAGTTGCTGGAGCATGGCCTCGTCGCCCCGGATGAACACACCCTCGGGGATGTCGGTCTGCAGGGTGCGGCCGCACTCAAACACGGTGCTTTCAAAGGGCAGCGCAACGCCCAGCAGCGCCTGGGACAGATCCATCCGCTTCATATCGGCCTTCACGGCGCCCTTGTCCATCCGCGCTAAGGTCAGCAGGCTCTGCACCAGGCTGTCCGTGCGCTTTACCTCGGATTGGATGTAGCCCAGGTATTCGTTGGGGCCGATCTCCCGGCTCAACACCTCGGCGTTGGCGGAGATCACCGCCAGCGGGGTCTTGAATTCGTGGCTGGCGTCCCAGACGAACTGCTTTTGCCGGTCGAAGGAGGCCTGCACCGGCTGGAGCATCCGGCGTATCAACAGGTAGGCGCCCACGCTCAGCAGCAGGCAGGCCAGCGACGCCACCAGCGTCGCCGTGCCCAGCATCCGCCGGGCGGACAGGAACTCCAGCCGGGCGTCCAGCGCGATGAGCAGCCGACCTTCGTCGTCGGCGGTGATCCGGTAGTACTGGGTGTCCACCCGGCCGCTGTCCTTCCCCTGGGCCAGGGCGGCGTCGGCGAAGGCCTGGATCTGGTCGTCGTCGTACAGGTCGGCGCGGTCGCTGGACCACTGGGTCACGCCGCCGTTTTCATCCAGGTGGATGGTGTAGGCGTTGGACAGGCTGGCCAGCGAGACCCCGCCCGCGGACAGATCAAAGCCCCGGCGCCGGTTTCCCATGCGCTGGCGCGCCTCCCCGCTCATGGCGGGCGGCGTGCCCTCGGGCCGGGCGGGAGGCTCCTGGTCCTCCGACAGCATGGCGGGCCGCCGGCCCTGGTTCGCGGCCAGGATGTCCAGCGCGGCGCCGGCGGCGGTGGAAATGTTGCGCCGGTTGATGATGTCGATGGACAGCACGATGCCCGCCGTCACCAGGATCAGCACGGCGATCACCAGCAGCGTCAGCCGCCTGCGAAGCTTTTGGATCAAAATATCTCCTCCCGTAATAGGGTTCGGTTGGTTCACACACTCTACCCCTGCTCCAGGGAATATCCCAGCCCGCGGGTGGACTTCAGCTTCGCGTCCGCGCCGATGAAGGCCAGCTTCTTGCGCAGGAAGGACACGTAGACCTCCAGGTTGTTGTATTCCGCGTCGCTGTCATAGCCCCACACCCGCTCGATCAGCGTCTCCTTGGGCAGGATCTGGCCGGGATTGCGCAGGAACAGCTCCATCAGCTGGTATTCCTTGGCCCCCAGCTTCACGCTCTGGCCGCTGGCGTCGTTGCGCAGCGTGGCGTCCTTTTCGGTCAGCGATACGCCGCCGAAGCTCAACGCCATCACCGGCGCGCCGTCGCCCCGGCGGGTGATCGCCCGCAGGCAGGCCACCAGCTCGCCCATCTGGAAGGGCTTGGGCAGGTAGTAATCCGCGCCGCCTTCCAGGCCCCGGATGCGGTCCTGCAGGTCGCCCCGGGCGGTGAGCATCATCACCGGGGTCTTCACGCCCTCGGCCCGCAGCCGCTCAAGCACGGTGAAGCCATCCATGCCCGGCAGCATTACGTCCAGTATGATGGCGTCGTAGCCGCCGGACAGCGCGCAGTCCAGCCCGTCCGGCCCGGTGTAGACCGGGTCCACCACGAAGCGCTCCGACTGCAACAGCCGGCACACCGCCGCGGACAGGTTCTTTTCGTCCTCGATGAGAAGTATGCGCATGGTATTTCCCCCTTGTCGCTTCCATTATAACACATCTGTTCCTCTTGCGAAAAGGGGGTCGTCCCAAAACGAATGTTTTGAGACGACCCCTCAGGCCGCTGACTTTGTCAACAACCCCCATGAATTGCGATGCGGCGCAATTCACGCGCGAGCCAGCCGTCAGAAGCGATCCACGTGATACACCGGGTTGGCTTCCTCGACCCAGGCGTTCACCTGCGCTTCGTAGGTGTCGCCGATCTTGTCCTCCAGGGCGTTAGTCCTGGCCTTCTCGGCCAATTCCTCAAAGGGCACCGCGCCGGGGGTGATGTCGGACAGATAGTAGATGATGTGGATGCCGAAGTCGCTGTAGACCGGCGCGCTGATCTGGCCCACCTCGGCGATGGACATGGCGCCCTCGGTGAAGGCGGCGTCCCAGGTGGTGGAATTGGCGGACACGGCATAGCCCTGGGTGGCGACGGGCTCGTTGGTCATGCCGGGATCGGTGTTGTACTTCTCGATCAGGCTGTCGAAGTCCGCGCCGTCGTTGAACTCGTCGATGACCTGCATGGCCTGGGGCAGCAGCTCGGTGTGCAGCGCCTCCATTTCGGCGGTGACGCTGGCGATGTCGGCTTCGATCTCGTCCAGGCTGCGGGGCTGGGCGGTGGGCTCGGGCGTCGCGGCGCTGTCCTGGATGTCCAGGCCGTTTTCGTCCATGGCCTCTTCGCCCTCGGCGCCCTCCGCGCCGTCCTCAACGGGATTCTCCGCCGCTTCCTTTTCGTCCTTCAGCTCGTTCAGCCGGCTTTCCAGCTCGCCGTACTTCGTGGACTGGTCCTCGTCGAAATGGATCAGCACGTGCTTCACGGCGCGATAGCCCTCGGGGTTCCAGGCGATGGTCGCGCCGCTGTTGCGGGCGTTGTTGTAGTTGTAATCGTCGTCCGAATAGGCGGCCTCGTCGTCCTCCACCATCTTCTGGTACTCGGCCTGGATCTCCTCGTCGGTCACGGTCACGTCCTTGGTGACATAGTTGTGCAGCTGCTCGTCCACGTAGCTTTCCAGCATCTGCTCCGTCAGCACGTCCTGGGTCAGGCCATAGTTCTCCATGGCGGCGATGGTCTGCTCCCGGGCGGTCTCCTCGTCCGCGTCCTCGGCGGCGAAGTAGCTCTTGTAGGTTTCCACATAGGTTTCAAACTGCGCCCGGGCCTTCTCTTCCAGGTCGGCGCGGGCCGCGTCGTCCATCTGGTCCAGGCCCAGCGCCGCCGCCTTGTCGTCCAGGATGGCGTGGCGCACCAGGGTCTGGAGGATGTCCTGCTTGATGTCGGCGGCGTAGTCGTCGATGTTCAGGCCGTACTGGGCATAGGCCTCGGAAGCGGCCGCGTACTCGGCGTCGGCCTGTTCCTTCCAAATGATGCCGCCGTCGCCGTACTCGGCTACGATCTGGTTTTCATAGAAGGGCTTGTACAGCTCCACCTCAGCCTCCAGCTCGGCGATGCGCGCGTTGGCGGCGTCCAGCTGGGCCTGCAGATCGTCGCCCTCCGCCAGGGCGGTGAGCCCGCTCAGGCACAGCATGGCCAGTGCCAGCGCCATGCAGATCAGTTTCTTCATATTCATATACGTTGCCTCCGTTTCGTTCTCCGCGATGCTGCGGAACGTTGATTTGAATTATAGCACAGGACGCCGGATTTCTCAATGCATGGGGCGGATTATTCAAAGTACGTTTACAAATGAGGGGGTTAGGGAATAGGGAATAGGGATTAGGGATTAGGGATTAGGGATTAGGGATTAGGGAGCAGGGAGCAGGGAGCAGGAACAGTGGCTGCGCCGAAGCGCGGAGCGGGGGTGCGTAAACGCACGCACAACAAAGCCCCTTCCGATTTCTCGGAAGGGGCTTTCTTTGGCGATGCGGAAGGGGCTCGAACCCTCGACCTCCAGCGTGACAGGCTGGCATTCTAACCAACTGAACTACCGCACCATGGTGGGCCTTCAGGGACTTGAACCCCGGACCGATCGGTTATGAGCCGACTGCTCTAACCACTGAGCTAAAGGCCCTTGATCCCTGTGGGCTGAAAAGAAAAATGGCGACCTCTACGGGACTCGAACCCGTGTTACCGCCGTGAAAGGGCGGTGTCTTAACCGCTTGACCAAGAGGTCGCAAATCGGGGTGACAGGACTCGAACCTGCGGCCCCATGCTCCCAAAGCACGTGCGCTACCAAACTGCGCTACACCCCGCTGTCGAGGCCGCACCTCACAAGCAACGGAGTTATTATAGCATGCTTTGAGGTCGGTGTCAATAGCTGCAAATGTAAATTCAGGCCGGCGAGCCGCGGGAACGGACCCGGGCGGCCCCGTGGACTCCGCCCGTCCGTCGAACGGAAAGGGCGGAGTCCGCGCCCGGCGCGGTCAGTACGACGATATGGGCAGCGAATCATCGTCGCTGCCCTTGGTGATGGCGCGGATCTGGATGGGGTAGCTGATCTCGTCGTTCACCTTCACGATCACCCGGTCCCCCACGCGGCGGCCCATGACGGCCTTGCCCAGCGGGGATTCCTTGCTGATGATGCCGTGTAGCGCGTCCTCGCGCAGCGTGGTCATCAGCGTGATGACCTCGGTCTCGTCGTCCTCCTCATAGTAGATCTCCACCTTGTCGAACAGCCCGGCCACGCCCTCGGTGGCGTCGGCCTTGATCACCTTCGCGGTGGCGATCATGCGCCGCAGATAGCGCAGGCGGCTGTCACAGCGGCGCAGCTCCTGCTTGGCGGCCTTGTACTCATAGTTCTCGCTCAGGTCGCCGAAGCCGCGCGCGGTCTTGAGATCCTCGATGCACTTGGGCCGCACCACGCGCATGCGGTAGTCGATCTCCTCCTGCATCTTGCGAATGTCCACTTCGGTCAGTTCATTGTACATGGATGCTCTTCCTCTGTCAGCGAATGAAATTGGTAAACACGTGGGCTTCCTTCTCCGGCAGGCCCAGCTGTTCCCGGCCCAGCGCGATGCTCTTCATCAGAAACGCCATGTTGCGGGCCAGCGTGCGCATGGTCTGCAGGCCCTCTTCGTCCGCCTCGGCCTCGCCGGGCGCGGCGCCGTGCACGCTGTTCCAGTACTGGCTGGAGGCCACCGGCATGCCGCAGATGGTGA
>CAMVBO010000030.1 GCA_947165745.1 uncultured Clostridia bacterium
ACTGGCTGCCTGTGGATTTGAATTATCCGCTCGTCTACGACGGCATGGAGCCTGGCGTGGCGGCGGAAGAGGACGACTCGACGACGGAGAACGTGTTGGCCAGATGCCACAGCATCACCGGTGTGAAGGTCTCCACGAGCGGTACCGATTCTGCTGGCCTGTTCGGAACCGTATCGGCCAACGCGACGATTCGCAACCTGGAACTGATCGACTTCGACATAACCGCCGCCTCCGGCAACGCCGGCGCGCTGGCGGGCACATTGCCGGGTAAGGATAAAGACGAGAAAGAGGCAAAGGTGACGGTCGAAAACGTGCAGGCCCACAATTCAGCGGATTTCGACAAGCTGGATGATCCCACGGTGAAGTCCGCTTCTGGCGCGGCGGGCGGCCTGATCGGTAAAATGATCGGCGCAGATGTCGTGAAGTGTGCCGCAGCCCTGGTGGTCGAAAGCACCGAAGGCAACGCCGGCGGCCTGGTGGGCGCGAGCAACGGCGGCAAGATCGATTACAGCTACGCGGGCGGCCATACGTATGGTGCTGCATATTATAATAAGTACGGTGAGGCTTTCTACAACGTCACCGGCGGCAAGAGCGCCGGCGGCCTGCTGGGCGGCCGCGGCACGGACACCGGCTATACGCCCATCAGCTGCAGCTATTCCACCTGCTCTGTCTCCGGCAAGATCGCCGGCGGCCTGGCGGGCTCGGCGGGCGGCTCCATCTCGCACTGCTATGCCACCGGCCTCGTCAGCGGCACCGACAAGGCGGGGGCCTTCGCAGGCGAATACGGCGGCACTCCCACGGACTGCCACTACTACCAGATCGTCAACGAACAGATGGACGCCACCACCAAGGCCTTCAGCGACATGCCGCCGGTCCACGGCGCTGAGACGGTGGCGAACATCACCGCGCTGGACGCCACGGCGGAGGATTACAACACCTTCTCCGGCGCTCCAGCGACCTGGCAGAAAGCGGCCAGCTATGACCCGACCCTTCAGGAGCTTTACAATCGGACGGAGAACGATGAGGTTGTGTATCTTTACAACCTCAAGACAGTCGCGCAGCTGGACGCTTCCGGCATTGTCGAAACCGCCAGCGTCACCACCCCGGCGGACTTCGTCGCCATCCACTACGGCGACTGGCCTGCGCCGGAGACCCTGGTTGTGAACGAAAAAAACAGCGAGATCATACCCTGATATCGATATTTCGCAGAAACAGAGGGATGGTACTTTGGCAATCATTGGAAACAACAATAAAAAGCCGGCGGGCAAGGGCTATCTGCGCCTGGGCGACCTGTTGATTTCAGCGGGCCTTATTACCGAGGAACAGCTGGAGGAGGGCCTGCGGCTGCAAAAGGGCAGCGGCAAGCGCCTGGGCACGGTGCTCCAGGAAAACGGCATCATCACCGAAACCGACCTGATCGAAGCGCTGCAGATGCAGCTGGGCATCGAGTTTATCGACCTGAGCAAGGTCAACATCCCCACCGAGCTGGTGCAGATGGTGCCCAAGAACATCGCCAAGCAGTATCAGGTGGTGCCGGTGCGCCTCAACCGGGACGAGCTTTACATCGCCATGAGCGACCCGCTGAACTTCTACGCCATCGAGGAAGTCCGCAAGGCCGCCCGGCGCAAGGTGGTTCCCATGGTGGCCATGTCCGCCGCCGTAGAGCGCGCCATCCAGGTGCTCTATGGCAACGAGGGCGCCGCGAAGGCCATCGAGGAGATGAAGCGCGAGGCCGCCGCCTCCAATGAAAACACCGTCTCCATGGACGCCGCCTTTACCGCCAACCAGGTGGGCGAGGAGAGCGTGAACCAGGCTCCGGCCATCCGGCTGGTGAACGCCATCATCGAGCGCGCCGTCACCGAGCGCGCCAGCGACATTCACATGGAGCCCCGCGAGACGGAATTCTCCGTGCGCATGCGCATCGACGGCCTGCTGCGCGACATCCTCACCGTGCCCCGGGAGCTGCAGGCCGCCGTCACCAGCCGCGTGAAGGTCATGAGCGGCCTGGACATCACCGAGCGCCGCGTGCCCCAGGACGGCCGCTTCAACGTGAAGGTGCGCGACAAGGACATCGACCTGCGTATCTCCACGCTGCCCACCGTGTATGGCGAAAAGATCGTGGCCCGCCTGCTGGACAAGTCCGGCAGGAAGCTGAGCCGCGATTCCATCGGCCTGACCGGCGACGACCTGGAGAAGTACCTGCGCCTGGTCAAGATCAAAAACGGCGTTATCCTCATCGTCGGCCCCACCGGTTCCGGTAAATCCACCACCATGTACACCATGATCGGGGATATGAACACCCGCGAAGTGAATTTGATTACCCTGGAGGACCCGGTGGAATACAACATCGACGGCGTCAACCAGGTGCAGATCAACGAGAAGATCGGCATGACCTTCGCCAGCGGTCTGCGCTCCATACTGCGTCAGGACCCTGACATCATCGCCGTCGGCGAAATCCGCGACGGCGAGACGGCGGAGATCGCCATGCGTTCGGCCATCACCGGCCACGTGGTGCTTTCCACCCTGCACGCCAACGACGCGCTGGGCACGGTGGAACGCCTGATCGACATGGGCGTGGAGCCCTATCTGGTGGCCAGCGCCCTGAAGGGCGTGTTCTCCCAGCGACTGGTGCGCCGCATCTGCCCCAACTGCCGCCAGGCCTATGCGCCCTCGGAGGAGGAGCAGAATGAGCTGGGTCTGGATTACAAGCCCGATCGCACCTTCTATCGCGGCGCGGGCTGCCCGGAGTGCTTCGACACCGGGTTCCGGGGCCGTACCGCCGTGTTTGAAATCCTGCCCCTGTCCATACAGGTGCGCCGCTTGATCGCCAAGGGCGCGCCCCGCGAGGATCTGGAAGCCCTGCTGAAGGCCCCGGACAGCGGCTTCGTCTCCCTGAGGGACAACGCCATCCGCCTGGTGGAAAGCGGCGTCACCACGTCCAGCGAACTGCTGCGCGTGATTTACGAGGATGTCTAAGGAAAGCGGGAGCTGTCCTCATACTGTGGGAGAGGCGTCGCGCTGTCACCAATAAGAATCCTGCCGAGCAAAAGATAAAGGAGTACGCACCATGACCATGACCATTGAACAACTCGTCGCCAAGGCCAAGGCCGACCACGCCTCCGATATTCACCTTATCTGCGGTCTGCCGCCCAAATACCGCAAGGATGGGCAGCTGGAGAACATGGACGAGACCCCGCTGTCCGCCAGCGACTGTTCCGCCTATGCGCGGGAGCTGGCCGGCACGCCGGAAAACTATGACATCTACCTGCAGACCGGCGAGCTGGACGCGGCGGAGACCTACGCGGGCAACCGCTGCCGTATCCACATTTTCCGCCAGCAGGGCATGCCCTCGGTGGCGCTGCGCCTGCTGTCGGACCGGATCCCCGTGCTGGACACCCTGGGTCTGCCGCCGGCGGCACTGAAGCTGCCGGAACTGCACAAGGGCATCGTGCTGGTGACGGGTGAGACCGGCTCCGGTAAATCCACCACGCTGGCGGCCCTGCTGGACTACATCAACCACACCCGCAAGGCCCATATCGTCACCCTTGAGGACCCGGTCGAGTACATCTACAAGCCCGACAAGTGCGCCATCAACCAGCGCGAGGTGGGCAAGGACACGATGTCCTTTGCCGCCGGGCTGCGCGCCTCACTGCGCGAGGACCCCAACGTGATACTGATCGGCGAAATGCGCGATCGCGAGACCATTGAAACTGCCATCACCGCTGCCGAGACCGGCCATCTTGTGTTCGGCACGCTGCACACCGGCAGCGCCTCCGACGCCGTGGACCGCATCGTGCAGGTGTTCCCCGAGGGCATGCAGGTACAGATTCGCCTGCAGCTGTCCATGTGCCTGCAGGCCGTGCTGACCCAGCAGCTGATTCCCAAGAAGACGGGGGGCAGGGCGCTGGCCTGCGAGATGATGGTGGTCACCGACGCCATCCGCAACTTGATCCGCAACGGCAACACCCCGCAGATCGCCAACGCCATCGCCACCAGCGCGGCCATCGGCGGCCAGACCATGGACCAGGCCCTGGTGCGCCTGGTGCGCTCCGGCCAGATCACCCGCGACATGGCGCTGACCTTCTCCCACGAGCCGGATTATGTGAAGAAGAACGCTTAAATCTGTTCATTAATCGACAAAGGAGATCCGCTCAATGCCCCAGTATAAGTATACCGCCGTGACCAAGGACGGCAAGAAGGTCTCCGGCCTGATCGAAGCCTTCAACGAGCTGGACGCGGCCTCGAAGGTCAAGGAATCCTATTCCATCGTGCTGCAGCTTGGCGAAGTGCAGGAAAAGAGTAAGGCCGCGGCCTTTCTCAGCATGGATCTGGGCGGCAACAAGCTGGACGACAAGGCCTTCATGCTGATGTGCCGCCAGTTTTCCGTCATTCTCAAGGCCGGCGTGCCCATCCGCCGCACGGTGGAGTTGATCGCTGACAAGATGACCGATAAGACCCTCAAGCGGATCCTGGAGCAGGTGGTCAGCGACGTGGAAGGCGGCCGCTCCCTGGCCGCAAGTTTTGAGGAGCGAGGCGGCAAGATCCTGCCCGTCACCTTCCTGGAAACCGTGCGTGCCGGCGAAGAAGCCGGCAGCCTGGACACCGCCTTTGAGTCCGTCAGCGAACACTACGCCAAGCAGAGCAAGATGAAGGGCAAGGTGCGCGGCGCGCTGATCTATCCGGCATTCGTGCTGGTGGTCGCGATCGTGGTGGTCATCGTGCTGATGGTGAAGGTGGTGCCCACCTTTACCGCCATCTTTGACAGCTACGACGCTGAGCTGCCCATTCCCACCCAGATTCTGATCGCCATGTCGGACTTTTTCAGCCACAACTGGATGATACTGCTGGGCATCGCGGCGGCTGTCGGCCTTGGCTATAAGCTGTACGGAAACACCGAGGCCGGGCGCATCAACCTGGCCAAGCTGCAGCTGAAGCTGCCGGTGCTGGGTAATATCGCGATATTGAACGCCGCCAGTCAATTTGCCAACACCATGGCCATGATGATGGGCGCCGGCTTGCCGATGACAAAGGCCGTTACCATCACCAGCCGCGTGCTGGACAACTATTTCATCAGCCAGCAGGTGGGGAAGATCACCGCCCGCCTGGAGGAGGGCTACACGCTGGGCCACAGCATGCGGGAGGCCGCGTGCTTGCCGGACATCCTGGTGGACATGACCGCCGTGGGTGAGGAGAGCGGCGAGCTGGAGCAGACGCTGGGCATGACCGCCGAATACTACGATACCGAGCTGGAACAGGCCACGGCGGCGGCGCTGGCGAAGCTGGAACCCACGGTGCTGGTGTTCCTGGCCGGCTTCGCGGGATTCATCGTCATCGCCATCTACATGGCCATGTTCGGCATGTACGCGGCGATGTAAACGCCGAGATGGGTGAAGCCGTATGAACAAAGTTCGCGCTTGTCGTGGCAGGATTTCCCGGGCGGTGGCGGTGCTGCTGGCGTTGATCGCCGTGATGCTGGTGATCATCGCGCTTCCCGGCCTGAAGGTTTTTGAGGAGCGGGCGCAGGTTATCGCCTGCGAGCAGGCGCTGGCCTCAGCGCGGGACGGCCTGATTATCGAATACTTCAACACCTTCCAGGCCGGCACGACCCAGGACGCCATGAACACCCTGGACGCCGTGATGCCCGCCCGGCCCAACATATGCCCCTCCGGCGGGACGGTGTATCTGGTCCGCGGGGCCAACGGCATCTTCGAGCCGATTTGCGGTTTGCATGCCACGGACGGCAAACAGCGCTGCCGACTGAACGCCAGCCGCGCCAAGGAGCTGCTGGAAAACAGCCTGACCAAGGCGAAAAAGAAGAGCTCCGAGACGCCGGAGGAGGTTCAAATCCCGCTGAACGGAAAGCTGCTCAACTGCGTTCTCGTGGATGAGGCGCTGAATCTTCGCCGGGGAACATCCTCCACCAACGGCTATGAGGGCGTCGTGGCCTTCTTTGGCATTGCGGGGCAGGGTGAGTTTCCGGTTAAGGGCGTGAAGGCGGGCGAGGTTGGCTATTTCATCTATGCCGACGAGGATCACTGCTGCGTGTGGCGCTCGGACGACGGGTGGACCGGTGAAGCCTATCAATATTGATAAATTACGTAAACAAATTAACATTTTTGCAAAAAATCAAGCCGCAGGCTTCCAAGCCCTTGACACGCGGCTTGATTTGGTATAAAGTATGGATGGCGCAGACTGTCCATGTCGACCTGGGTCGAGAGAGGAGAATGGGCGTGTCCATCTACGAGTATCGACCGATGCTGTTCTTTTTCGTGGCGATCGCGGCTTGCTTCGGCGCGGTGATGGGTTCCTTCCTGAACTGCGCGGCCTTCCGCATTGTGCGGGGTGAGAACTTCCTCAAGGGTCACAGCCGCTGTCCCGCCTGCGGGCATGAGCTCACGGCGCGGGAACTGGTACCCGTGCTCAGCTGGGTGCTCCAGAGGGGCAAGTGCCGCGCCTGCGGGGCAAAGGTGTCTGTGCGCTATCCGCTGACGGAGCTGGGCTTTGCGCTGGTCACGGTGCTGTGCCTGCTGCGGTTTGATCTGACGGTGCTGTGCCTTAGGAACTACGTGTTCCTGTGCTGCCTGTTCCTGCTGACGCTGACGGATCTGGAGGACATGATCATCCCCGACGGCTGTCACATCGTGTCGGTTCTGGCGTGGCTGGCGGCCTTGCCGTTTCTGTTCACGGGCTGGGGCGACGTGCTGCACTCACTGCTCTCCGCGGTAATCTTCGGCGGTGGACTGCTGGGGATTTCGCTGATCATGGACAAGGTGCTGGGCCGGGACTCCCTGGGCGGCGGCGATATCAAGCTGTTCACGGTGGTCGGCCTCTATCTGGGCATCGTTGGCACGCTTTTTACGCTGTTGGCGGCCTGCGTGCTGGGCCTTTTGATGAACGCGATCATCAAGCGCCGGGACGAGGATCGGGCGTTTCCGTTCGGGCCGGCCATCGCCGCGTCCGCGGCGCTGATGCTGTTGTACGGCGAACCGCTGATCCGCTGGTATCAGGGATTGTTACTATAATATCGAGGGAAATTCAATGGCAAAGACGATTTTGGGTGTTGACATCGGACACGATCAGTTGAAGCTGGCGCTGCTGCGCGGGCGGCAGGTTGTCAAGACCGCCTCCGCGCCGATGCCTGAGAACCTGCTCAAGGAAGGGCGCATTGCCAGCCGGGAGAGCATGGGTGAGCTGATCAAGACCACCATGAAGGCCAGCGGAATCCGCGCGGGTCGCGCCGCCATGGCGCTGCCCAACCATGTGGTCTTTGTCAAAAATGTCGAAATGCCCCTGATGAGCGTTGAACAGCTGGAGTACAATCTGCCGTTCGAGTTCAACGACTATATCACCGGCGAATTGAAGGACTTTGTGTTCGATTACGCCGTGGTTTCAGACCCCAACAGCGCCCCCAAGGGCGAGGAAGGGGAGGAGGGCGAGGACGCGACCCCGACGCTGGAACTGATGGCCGTGGGCACGCTGCGCGCTGTGCTTGAGGATTGCAAGGAGTCGCTGCACAAGGCGGGGGTAAAGCTGGTGCTCAGCGCCCCGGCGATCAGCGCGTATATCTCGCTGATCCGCGCCATGGGCGACAAGCTCTCCCTGATGACGGACGAATATTGCGTGCTGGATCTGGGCTATGAGTCCATCCGCATGTACATGTTCAAGGGTGACAGGCACGTGGCCACCCGCGTGCTGGAAATGGGCATGTCCAACCTGGATAACGTGCTGGCGGACGCCTACGGCGTGGACATCCACCTGGCGCACACCTACCTGATGAGCAATTTTGAAAACTGCCAGCAGCGCGAGGAGTGCATGAACGCCTATTCGAATATCGCCGTGGAGCTGATGCGGGCGCTGAACTTCTATCGCTTCTCCAATCCGGACAGCGCGCTGGAGCACATGTGGCTGTGCGGCGGCGGGGCGGTGATCGAACCTCTGTCCGAGACCATCGGCGATATGCTCAATATCCAGCTGCACGACGCGGCGGAGCTGGTGCCGGACGGCCATAATGTCCCGGAGTGCAACAGCTACATACAGGCCATCGGCATCGCGCTGGGGCTGTGACGCATTTAGCCTTCCCGGTGGAGAAGGAAAAAGGAAAAACTCCCTGGAGGTAAAGAGTATTGGCTGCAAAGGTCAAGCCGGCTGCCGGCAAGGGCCCCAAAAAGGGCATCGGCGGGCGCATGCCGGTCAAGCGGTCGATCAACCTGGTGTTGGTCGATGAAAACAAAATAAACCCCGTTAAGGCGATTTTGGGCGTCATTCTGATCGTGGCGCTGGCGTTTGTCTTCAGCAAGTACTTGGTGGCGGATCGCCTCATCGCCATGTCACAGGCCACCGGCCGGGTCGAACAGCTGCAAAAGACGCTGGACGACACCTTGGCGGTGATCGAGGAGTATGGCGAGGTGGAGGCCACCTATGCCCACTATACCTATGACGGCATGACCGCGGCGGAGACAAGCCTGGTGGACCGCACCGAGGTGGTCAACCTGATCAGCAACATCATCAAGGAACAGGACAACCTGTTCGATATGAAGGCCTATTCGCCCCGTTTGAAGCTGCTGTTGGAGGATCTGAGCTCCGGAAACAACCCCTATCTGTCGCTGGTTGATTTCCGCCGGAACGTCGCCACCCTCGGCGCGGAGATCGTGGCTTACCGCGAGCAAGTGCTCTCCTGGAATGTCCAGGGCAACGTGTTGCAGGTGGAGCTGACCGGCAAGACGCTGGAAAACCTGAATAAGCTGGCCCGCAAGGTGGAGGAGAGCCCCATAGTGGATACCTGCAGCCTGACCACGGCCAACAAGGATTCCAAAGCCAGGGCGCTGACTTCCCTGGAATCCGGTGTGCGCGGCAAATTCATGATTTACCTGATGCAGCCCGTGGAGGAGGAGGTGGCGCAGGGATGAAATTCTTTAGCCGGGATTTTTCCAACACCGAAAAAGTGCTGATCGTGATTCTTGCGCTGATCCTGCTGGCGCTGGTCTACTATCAATTCGTGGATCGGATGGTGCGCTCCACCATCGAAAATGCCCAGTCCGAGGCCCAGATGCTGGAGACGGAAATCGACGCCGCCCAGATTCGCGCCACGCGTCTGCGTTCGCTGAAGGAATCCATGGACAAGCTGGAAGCCGAAGGCAAGCTCTCCTACATGGCCAGTTACAACAACAGCAAGCCCGAAGTGCGCTTTCTGAACGATCTGCTGGCCGACACGCTGTCTTACTCCATTGACTTCTCGAACGTCACCCGGGCGGGAAACCAGATCCGCCGCAGCTTCCGGCTCAAGTATCAGACCGGCGGCTTCCGCGCGGCGCGGGAGATCATGGAGGCGCTGCGCAACAGCGATAACCGCTGTCTGATCAGCGACGTGAAATGCACCATTGAAACCTCCGGCGTCACCACCCTTGAGGCCAATGCCACGTTCTATGAAACCATGGTGGGCGGCGTGGCCGACGCGGGTCTGCCGGTTGACACAGCCGCGGTGAACAACTGACGGTAGTTCCATTTGAAAATCCTTTGCTTGCCCGGAATGACGGAGAACGATCTCTGTCGACCCGGTCGCAGCGAAGGATTTTTCATTGTCTCAACTGTCGTTTTATGCTATAATTGTTTGGATTCAATGATAGAGTTTGGTATTACTTGGGAGGGAATGCGCTTGCGGGCGAAGGACGGACGGCGGACGCTGTGGATCGTACTGGCGCTGGCCTGGCCCACAATGCTGGAACAGCTGCTGCAGGTGGCGGCCCAGTACGTGGATTCCGCCATGGTGGGGCGCCTCGGCGCGGCGGCCACGGCCACGGTGGGCGCGACGGTGACC
>CAMVBO010000031.1 GCA_947165745.1 uncultured Clostridia bacterium
TCGCCGGGTTTGAGTGCGTGCTGGCGGGGGCCATCGTCTGCGGGCTGAAGGCCGCGCGGCATGTGCCCGCGCTGGACGCCGACTACATATTGATCCTGGGCTGCAAGTTCCGCCGGGATGGCAGCCTGACGCCGCTGCTTCGCGGCCGGGTGGACCGGGCCATCGACTTCTGGAAGCGCCAGCGGGAGCTGACCGGCAAGGAGGCTGTGCTGATGCCCTCCGGCGGGCAGGGCGACGACGAGCCCATCGCGGAGGCGGAGGCCATGCGCCGTTATATGGTGAGCCGGGGCATTCCCGAGGGCCGGATCGTTCTGGAGGATCGGTCCCGCAATACCTATCAGAACATGCAGTACTCCCGCGCGCTGATCGAGCGGGAGGCCCCGGGTTCGAAGGTGATCTACGCCACCACCAATTACCACGTATTCAGAAGCGGCGTGTGGGCCAACCTGGCCGGCCTGCCCAGCGAGGGCGTGGGCAGCCGCACGAAGTGGTGGTACTGGCCCAACGCCTTCATGCGGGAGTGCGTGGGACTGATCCTGAACCGCATTCCCCAGCTGCTGTTGCTGCTGGCAGTGATGATCGCGTTCTTTGGCGCGCTTTCTGTCGCGCTGGGATGATAAAACAAAAGAACCTGTCAGGAGGATGTGCAAATGAACAAGTGGATGAAACGGATGATCGCGCTGCTTCTGGCGCTGCTTCTGGTGACCTGCGCCTGCGCCATGGGCGAGCAGGAAGTGGTCGAGGAAGTGGGCGAAGTGATCGAGGAAGCGGCGGCGGAAGGCGCTGAGGAGGCCGTCGACGAGCCCGAAGACGAGCCCGTCGAGGCGGCGCGGAGCCTGCACAGGCTCAGACTGGGCAGCTCCGTGTACACCGTGATGACCGAGGCCGGCATCGCCGCCGGGCAGATCGGATGTTATCAGAACGACGCAAACGGCGTGGACCTGGACGTCTTCCAGGTTTCCAAGGCGAACGCGGCCCAGGACTTGAGCCACTTCGCGCTGCAGCGGGCCGGCGCCGAGGAAACGGTCGAAGTGGTGTGGACGTCGGATGTATTCAACGACATCGAAACAGCCTGGTACTGGGGCAAGCGCACCCAGGACGGCGGCGCGCGCCGGATCGCGGCCTTCTTCCTGGACAGCGGCAAAAGCTATGTCGAGCTGCTGTTCAGCTTTGCGGACGACGATTCGGACGTGGGCATCTGGGACGTTATGAACACCCTGGACACCATGCAGCTCAAGGAGATCCCGGTGGGAAACAGCCGCTTCACCCTCACCGTGCCGGATGACTTCAAGCAGGGCGAGATCAGCGACGAGGACATCGCGGACGACCAGGTGGCCTACTGGTACAGCGACGAAACCCTCATGGACTTTGACATCTACCAGTTCAGCAAGGAGGGCCTCAGCCAGACGCTGGCGGAGTACGTTGTGGAGGAATCCTCTACCTATCCCGCCGTTTCCGAACTGGTGACGGACGGCGAGATCAACGGCATCCCGATGGCCTGGTACCGCGCCGTGGACGAGTGCGCGGAGGGCGAGTACGACACGATCACCTACATATTTGAAAACGGCGACGAGTACATTGACGTGGTGTTCTGGCTGGACGGCCCGACCGCCGAGGACGAGGCCGACTACATCATTCACAACCTGATCGACGAGTCGAAGCTGGGCTGAGGGAATACGCAATCGCGGAGGAGAATGAAATATGAAGCAGATGAAGAAGATTCTGGCGGCGCTGCTGATGGCGGCGATCTGCCTTTCCGTGGTGGCCGCGCTGGCGGAGAGCGGCACGATCTGGACCACCGGCAGTGTGAACATGCGCAAGGGCGCGGGCCTGGACTACGGCTCCATCCGCACCATCAGCTCCGGCAAGAAGCTGGACTATGACAAGACCTCGAAGGACGACCGGGGCGTGACATGGTACCGGATCAGCTACAAGGGGCGCACCGGCTGGGTGTCCTCCAAGTACGCCTCCAAGAGCAAGCCCTCCGGCAGCTCCGGCAGCAGTTCCTCGTCCGAGGGCAAGGTGACCACCACGGCCAGCGTCAATCTGCGCAAGGGCGCGGGCCTGGACTACAGCGTCATCCGCACCGTTCCCGAGGGCGCGACCCTGAGCTATGACAAGACCTCCAAGGACGGCCGCGGCGTGGTTTGGTATCGTGTGACCTACAAGAAGCGCACCGGCTGGGTGTCCTCCAAGTACACCAACAAGGGCGGCAGCTCTTCCAGCAGCTCCGGCAAAACCACCGGCAAAAAGCTGAAGACCACCGGCAACGTGAACCTGCGCACCGGCGCGGGCCTGGACTACAACGACATTCGCAGCATTCCCAATGGCACGACCCTGACTTACGACGAGACCCGCAAGGACGACCGCGGCGTGGTGTGGTATCACGTCTCCTATGACGGCAAAACCGGCTGGGTGTCTTCGAAGTACGCCAAGAAAAAGTAAGCCCCTTGACAAATGTGCCTGCATGGTGCAAAATATTACCGGAACTGCGGCGGAAAACCGCAAACGATATAACGGCCGAGTAACAATCGACGAGGAGGAAGAGAAATGAAGAAGCTTTTGACCATGGCCCTCGCCTTGGCGTTGGCGCTGATCCTGGCGCTGCCCGCTCTGGCGGACAGGAACTACAGCGGCCCCGTTCCGCTGTACGCGAACAAGGAAACGGTCAAGGTGTACAAGTCCCAGAGCAAGGACTCCAAGGTGATCAAGAAGCTCAGCGGCGCCGACTCGGTGCTGCCCGATATGATCAGCGACGACGATGAATGGATCGGCATTCTGGTGGAAGACACCAAGAACGGCGGCCAGATGATAGGCTGGGTGCTGGCCAGCCAGCTGGTGGATTACGTGCCCCAGAGCGTGTGTTCCCACAAGTGGGGCGACTGGACTGTGGAAAAGGAGGCCACCTGCACCGAGAAGGGCTATCGCACGCGCCTTTGCAGCAAGTGCGGCCTGCTCGATGAGCAGGAGACCAAGAAAAAGGACCACGATTGGGGCAAGTGGAAGGTGACCAAGGAAGCGACCTGCTCCAAGAAGGGCCAGCGCACCCGCAAGTGCCAGGTCTGCGGCAAGGAAGAGAAGGAAGATTACCTGGACGACCACACCTTCGGTTCCTGGGAGATGACCAAGGAACCCACCTGTACCGCCGAGGGCGAGCGCCAGCACACCTGCAAGGTCTGCGGTACCGTGAAGAAGCAGACGCTGGACAAGCTGCCTCACGATTACGCCTATCAGGTGACCACCGAGGCCACCGACCACTCCGCGGGCGTGCGCTCCAAGATCTGCCAGGTCTGCGGCCACAACGGCGGCGAAGAGGAGTATGACCCCGAAGGCACCATCCGTCGCGGCCAGCGCGGCGAGGACGTGGCCCGCATGCAGCAGCTGCTGGTGGAGCAGGGCTACCTGAACGCCGGCGGCGCGGACGGCATCTTCGGCGGCGGCACCGAGAAGGCTCTGGCGAAGTATCAGCAGGATCGCGGCCTGAACGCCGACGGCATCGGCTGGCCCCAGACCATCAAGGACCTGCAGCATGACTTCGGCCCCTGGACCGTGGTGAAGCCCATGAGCCGCGTGGAAGCCGGCGAGCGCGTGCGCGTGTGCCAGGGCTGCGGCTTTGAGCAGCACGAGACCATCGAGGGCGGCACCGTGTTTGAAAAGGGCCGCCGCGGCGAGGACGTGCGCGCCATGCAGCAGATCATCAAGGAAGTCGGCTATGACGCCGGCAGCTTTGACGGCATCTATGGCGGCAAGCTGGACAATGCGCTGGCGGGCTTCGCTGCGGACAACGGCATGGTCGTGGAGACTGGCAAGGTTCGCCCCGCCGATGTGGACGCGGTGGTGAACGCCTGGTTCAACAAGATTCCGGACGAGAGCTGGATGGGCGAAGGCACCGTGGACAGCCCCGTGAACCTGGCGCTGTCTGTGGAGCCCGAGGGCGAAGCGGACGAAAGCGGCATCTCTTCCTACAGCTGGTCCCTGACCAACCTGGGCACCCAGAAGGCGAACTTCACCACGCTGCTGCTGACGTTCGGCGAGCCGGACTTCAGGAAAGGCAACCTGGTGATGGTACTGGACGGTGTTCAGCTGGCGCCCGGCGCGGGCAACAGCGCCTCCGGCAGCTTCAACGTGGATTCCAGCTGGGGCGAAGGCAACCTGAACTTCGCGGCGATGGCGGTCTCCGAGTCCGACGGCGCGAAGTGGCTGAGCAACACTGTGACCTTTGAAAACGCCGTGAATCCCGAGTTCAAGACCATCGCGCCCATGGCCAGCGATATCGACGTAAACAAACTGCCCGACGGCATCTATCCCGTGTCCTTCAACCGCGGCGATGTGCTGGGCGGCGCTTCCGGCATCTTCTTCAACGCGGCCCATGTATACACCCAGGATTGGTACGACATCGTGGACGTGAACAGCCTCAAGGTGGGCGACACCATCATCGTCGATGGCGAGGAAGTGCCCGTGCTGAGCTTGGAAGAGAATGAGTATGGCATCGAGGTGAACAAGGACCAGAACGCCACCTGGTTTGTCCTGGCCACAAGGGAGGATTCCAACGGCTTCTTCATCCAGGGCCTGGACGACATGACCACCTACACCGACCTGGGCGTGACCACGCTGGTGGCCGATTCCAGCGCCACCTTCATCGACGCCTGGGACATCGAGAGCGTGCCCGTGACCGTGCCCTATGAAGGCATTGTCGAGGCCATACAGAGCTCCGCGAACGAATACTTTGTGCCCTACAACACCACCGTGCGCATCGAGGGCGGCAAGGTCGTGGAGATCAACCGCGTGTACGTGCCGTAACCGAACGAAAGAGACTTGCGGCGGCCCGTATGAAGCGAGCCGCCGCCTTAATATGTGACAGTTCTGTGACGTTTGGGGTGCTATAATGGCCCCGTAAACGAGCAAAACACGGATAATTTGAAGGAAAGAGACATGAAAAAGCTGATTGCCGCTCTGATGACCCTGGCGCTGCTGGTGAGCGGCCTGGCGATGTTCGCGCTGGCCGAGGAGACCGAGAAGGCCGAGAATTACACCGAAGGAAAGTTCAACACCCTGATCGAGGACGGTCAGTTCATCATCCAGGTGGACGCCAAGGGCGACCTGGCCTGGGTTGCCTACGACATGGGACAGGATCCCTCCGTGGTGGAGCTGGCCATCGCCGACACCATTGAGGACACCTTCGTGGCCCGCTATGCCCCCGTGGGCGACGGCGACGTGACCGTGGGCGTGCGCCACTACATGGGCATCGCCTGCGACGAGATGATGACCTGGGATCTGCACGTGGAGAACGGCGCGGTGCAGGATGTCACCGGCGGCTCCTACATCACCGTCGGCGATACCGAGGAAATGGATGCCGTCCTGGTGGGCGAGTGGCTGGAGGCGGGATCCCAGTTCGCCAACATGACCATCGAGAAGAACCCGGAGCGCGGCTGGGACGTGGAGATCGCCGCCCCGCTGACCCACGGCGCCTATGTGTTCAAGACCACCATCCAGTATGACTGCGAGCTTGACAGCTTTGTGTACGACAAGGGCAAGTTCTGGGAAGCGCCCATCACCGAATCCGACGAGGAAGTGGAACTGGGTGAGGCCAGCGTGGCCGGCACCGCCGGTAGCTTCATCGCCAGCGACAAGGACGGGAAGCTGACCATCCTGTGGTACGATGACAACAACCCCGACAAGACCGTGAAGTTCGAGCGCGCGGAAGCCGAGGCGTAAGGCTGGCTGTCCGTCGCCGCCGCAAGGACGAAGGACGGAGGCCGCCATGGCCCGGTTCGATGCCATCGGCGCTGCCTCGGATGCCCCGGCGGCGGATGACGGACATCAACCAATGTTAAATCAATGCCGGGAAGCGCATTACAGGCGCTTCCCGGTATTTCAATTCCATTGGATTTGTGGTATAATGATTAGGCAACCGGCCCGAAGGGCGGTTGGCCGGGTCGGTGGCTGCCGAAGGCAATGACGCCGACAATCATGGTATAATGATTAGGCAACCGGCCTGAAGGGCGGTTGGCCGGGTCGGCGGCTGCCGAAGGCAATGACGCCGACAATCATGGTATAATAGGGATTAGAGTGTGTTTCTAAAATCCTGAACATGCATTTTCGGCGTCTAAGGCTGCATTTCTGTGTTGCTTTTCCTCGACTTGCAACCATCCTGGACAAGCGCATCGCGGCGGGGGAGGCGGACTTCTCCATCCTCATGGCGGACGTCAACTTCCTCAAGCGGACGAACGACACCTACGGGCACGAGAAGGGCAACGAGTACCTGAAGAACGCCTCCGACCTGGTCGCCCGCGTGTTTGGAACGGAGCACACCTATCGCGTCGGCGGCGACGAGTTCGTGGTGGTGCTGGAGGGCGAGGCTCAACGGGACGCGGGGGAGAAGATCCGCCAGTTCCGGCAGGCCGTCGCCCAGAACCTGTCCCAAGAAGGGCTGGAGCCCTGGCAGCGGGTCTCCATGGCGATTGACATCGCCGCCTATGAACCCGGGCGGGACACCTGCACGGAGGACGTGTTCAAGCGCGCGGACGCCGCCATGTACGCGGAAAAACAGGCCATGAAGGCCGAACGTCACGACTGATGACAAATCACAAGGAAGGGTTTGATCAATACCTATGATTAAGAAGCTGGTTGGCCAGATGCTGACCGCGCAGATCATCTCTGCGCTGACGGTATCCCTTTGCCTGCTCATCGACAACCTGATGATCGGGCAATATCTGGGCGAGCGCGCGCTGACGGCCTACGGGCTGGCCAATCCGGTGCTGTTGATCATCGGTGCCGTGGGCCAGATGCTGTGCGCCGGCGCCCAGGTGGCCTGCGGCAAGTCCCTGGGCAGGGGCGACCGGGAGGAGACGGACATCGGCTATTCCACCGCCATCGCGGTGGCGGTGGTGTTCTCGCTGGCGTTCGCGGTGCTGGTGGCGCTGATCAGGGTGCCCCTGGCCAGGATGTTGGGCGCGGACGACCCTGAGCTGTTGAAGGATACCAGCACATACATGGCGGGCTTTGTCATCGGCGCGCCGGCCTCCATGGGGGCGTTGATCCTGGTGCCGTTTTTGCAGATGGCTGGGCAGGGCAACCTGCTGATCGCGGCGGTGCTGGGCATGACCGTGGCGGACGTGGCCTTTGACTTCCTGAACGTGACGGTGTTCCGCGGCGGCATGTTCGGCATGGGCCTGGCCTCCTCGCTGAGCTACTACGTGGCCGTGCTCATCGGCGGCGTGTACTTCCTGTCGAAGAAATGCGTGTTTACCTTTTCGCTCAAGCGCGTCATGCGGCGCAAGGTTCGCGAACTGCTGGCCGGCGGCGTGCCCACGGTGTTTGGCATGGCGTCCAGCGTGGTGCTGGTGTTCGCGGTGAACAAGCTGTTGCTGGGCTTCGGCGGCAAGCCGTCGGTGGCGGCCTACGCCGTGATCACCACGGTCATCAACGCCTGCAACTGCATCAGCACGGGCACCGGCGGCGTGGCGCTGACCCTGTCCGGCGTGCTCTACAACGAGGAGGATCGCGGCGGCCTGTCGGAGCTGGTAAAGCTGCTGACCCAGCGGGCGGTGGTGCTGGGCGTTGGAATGATGGCGTTTTTGATGGTCTTCGCCAGGCCCCTGGCGACCCTGTTCATGCCTGCGCCGGGCCAGAGCCAAACCATGGCGATCACGGGCCTCAGGCTGTTCGCGGTGGGCATGATCCCATGCTGTGTGAGCAACGCGCTGCGCAACTGCTATCAGGGCACCGGGCGCGTGCACATGATGGAGATTATGTGCGTGCTGGCCAACGCGGCGCTGCCCACGCTGGCGGCGTGGCTGCTGGGTTCGGCCATGGGCGTGAACGGCGTGTGGCTGTACTTTGTCACCGGCGAGACGCTGACGCTGATGGGCGTTATGGGCTATGTTTGGCTGCGCAAGGGCGGCGTCACCTGGCGGCCGGAGGACATCCTGCTGTTGAAGCGTGACTTCGGCGTGTCAGAGACGGACCGCCTGGAGGCGAGCCTTGGCAGCCTGGACGAGGTGATGGACTTCTCCCGCTCTGCGGCGGATTTCTGCAAGGCCCACGGCGGCACGGCGCGACTGGCCAGCCACCTGGCGCTGTGCGTGGAGGAGATGGGCGCCAACATCGTCACCCACGGCTTCTCCCAAAAGGGCAAAAACGGCCTGTCTATTCGCCTGCAGGTGAAGGACGGCCGCTGGACGCTGCGCTTCCGCGACGACTGCACGGCCTTCGACCCGGTCAGCCATGTGGAGCACAATGAGGACGAGAGCCTGGGCATTCGGCTGGCCATGCGCATGGCCGATGAGGCGCGCTACACCTATTCCATGAACCTGAACAACCTGACGCTGGTGCTGCGGGATCTGTAGCGGCGCAGGCAAACCGATAAGCACAACCACCCGTTTGGCGGGTGGTTGTGCTTTTTGGCTGGCGCCGCTGTCATATTTCCGCCCGTAATTGTTGGAATAAAGCGCTATTTGGGCCGGGGAATCGCGTTGACAGCGCTACATTGTAATGTTATCATTAAATACTGAATTATGAGCATCATTTTGGGGGTTTATCGCGTCTAATAGATATATAGAGTGGAGAAAAAACCTCCACGCCGAAAGGAAGCCGATAAAATGAAGAAGTTGACATATATTCTGGCGCTGTGCCTGTGCCTGAACGGCACGCCGGTGCTGGCCGCGGAGGTGGAAAACCCCGCCGCCACGGCCCCGGCGGCCCAGCAGGTGGAGCAGCAGCCGACGGAGCAGGAGGCCGCGCGCCCGGCGCAAACCCAGACGGAGGAGCCTTCGGAGGGGGAGAACGTCGAGGCGCAGAAGCCTGCCGGTGAAAACATCGGGGAGAAGCAGGAGGGTTCGTCCACGCCGTCCGGAGACGGCCAGCAGGGCGGCTTCCAGGAAGGCGGCTCCCAGGAGGGCGGTTCCCAGGAAGGCGGCTCCCAGGAAGGCGGCTCTCAGGAGGGCGGTTCCCAGGAGGGCGGTTCCCAGGAAGGCGGTTCCCAGGAAGGCGGCTCCCAGGAGGGCGGCTCCCAGCAGGGCGGCTCCCAGGAGGGCGGCGACGAATCCCAAAGCACGGCGGAGGCCCGTTATGAGGAAACCACCGGCGCGCTGGAGGCGCTTCTGGCGCAGATCAGTGGCAAGGGCACGATCTATCTGCGGGTGGACAAAAAGAGCGCGGTGTGCGTCAAGGCCGCGCCGCTGAAGAAGCTCTCGGAGCTGACGTTCGAGGCGGACAAGGAGATCTTCAAGGAAGGCGAAACGGCCTATATCTCCACGGAAGCCCCGGACGCCACCACGGCCAAGACCCTGGTGGACCCGGCGGACTACAAGGACGAAGCCGAGGACGCCACCGGGACGCTGTACTTCTGGGTGGAAAAAAAGGACCAGTACCAGGATGAGACAGAGCATGAGCCCGACGACCCTGTTCAGCCGCAGATTTCCGTGATCGCGGAGAACTGCGTCGCCGGTCAGTGGAGCTGTGAAATACCGACCTTCACCCTCTTCGGCATCCCGGAGGGCAAGAATTACACCTACGCGGCCATCGTCTATGGCGAACGCATCATCCCCCTCTCCGGCGATACCTACACGCCGGGCTCCGAGGGCCAGTATGAGGTGCGCTTCGCTATCATGGACGGCATCGGCGATTTTGTCAGCCTGTCGGACATCTACGCGCTGTGGCTGGACATCACCCAGCCAGAAGAAGTGAACATTGAGACGGACGACACGAAGGACTACACGATCAACCTCACGGCCGTCGACAGCCTGAGCGGCGT
>CAMVBO010000032.1 GCA_947165745.1 uncultured Clostridia bacterium
AGCTGAACGCCCAGCAGGGCAGCCCCGTGCAGAAGGGCGACGTGGTGGCCGTGATCTGGCCCCGGAACGCCATGCGGGTGGAGGCCCAGGTGGCGGAGAGCAACCTTTCGGCCATCGCCGTGGGCGACCCAGTGAGCATCGAGCTGGTTTGGAACCAGGACGAGGAAGTGACCTACGCGGGGACAATCGCCATGATCTCCGCCATCGCCGACACGGCCGCGGGCGGCGGGGAAGGCGACGGCAGTGTAACCTACACCGTGTACATCGATTTTACCCCCGACGAGAACACCCGCTACGGCATGAGCGCCGTGGTGACCACGCTGGACGGGCCGAACGAGGCGGAAGAGGCGATTGAGGATGCGCAGGCGGATTGAGAAGGCGCTGGCGCTGCTGGCGGCCCTGGCGATGATGGGCCTGGCGGCGCTGGCGGAGGATCTGGTTGATATGGAACCGGCGCTGACGACCGTCGAATCGCCCGACGAACCCCTCAAAGAGCCCCCGGCGGAGACCGGCGACGGTAACGAGAACGGGAGCGAGTCCGGGAATGAATCCGGGAATGAGTCCGGGAGCGAGAACGGGAACGGTTCCGGAGGACAGGACGAAGGACATGAAAGCGGGACTGGCGGGACTGACGCGCCCGGCGACGGAACCGGCGGCCAAACATCCGGGCAAGGGAACACTCCGGAAGGGCAGGGGAGCGACGGCGAGGCGTCTGCCCCGGACGAAGGTCAATCCGGCGCGTCTACCGACGGGCAGGAGCCTGCCCAGGCGCAAGCCGTCGCCTTCCGCGCGATCGACCCGCAGGGGCTGGCCGTATCCGGCGGCATCTGCGCCGTGGATGTAACGCGGATGCAAAGCGTCACCCTGGCCTGGGACTGTGCCGTGGCCTGCGACGGCTATGCCCTGTCCCTGATCGGCCCGGACGGCACGGAACTGCTGGACAGCCGTCAACAGGATTCGTCCATCACGCTGTCCGTGGAGGGCATGGCGATAGGTCGCTATACGCTGACAGTCTCGGCCAAGCTGGGCGAGGCGGAAGCCGGTTCTGGGCGGCTGCTGATCGACCTGACCGACGGCACGCAGAGGCCGGAGGGCGAGGGCCCGCGGGGCGGCCGTGGCGGCGGCCATCCGGGCGGCGGACGATCCGGCACGAGCGCCTCCAAGGGCGCGTCGACCGAGCAGGCGCCCCAGGGATTTCGCGTCACGCCAGGCACCGCGCTGACCAGCAGCCACGCGTCCGGCACAGGGGACATGCTGTCGTATTGCGCGGTGGCGCTGACGACAACGGACGCTCCGATGACCAGGCTGGTCGCGGGCGATGAGACGCTGGACATTGGCCTTGAGAACGGCGGAACCTTTACGGCCGCTATCGAGGATAGCCGGCTGATCCTGACCGCCGGGGACGGCGACGCCTGGCGGCTGAACGGCCTGGCGCTCAGGCGGCTTGCCGCCGGCGGCGTGGAGACCATCCTGATGGACAGCGGCGACTGGTCCGGCGAATTGAGTGCGAATATGACCCTTGCGGGGGATATCTACGCGCGCCTGCGGTCCGAGGGCTATGTCTCCGCCAACTGCGATTACCGGGTGTCCGCCGAGGGCGTCCTCGTGACGGTGGACGGCGTGACCTATGCCCTGGACGATGATAACACGCTGAGCCCAATGGAAGGTGATTGACTTGATGAAACGCTGTATATGCCTGCTGATGGCGCTGATCGTCCTTGGCGCACCGGCGTTGGCGGAGGTCTATAGCGGCAGGACCGCGGCGCTTGCCAAGGTGGCCGTTCTCGCGGAAGAGGCCGGGACCGTGGCTTCGGTCGAGATCCAACCCGGTCAGCGGGTGTCGGCGGGCGACGCGCTGGTCGAACTGAAGCCGGAAAGGGTGTTTGCCAGCCAGGACGGCGCGGTTTCCCTCGTCAGCGCGGAAGCGGGCGACGCGGTGGACGGCGAAGTGCTTGAAGTCGCGCCGATCGAGCGCTATGTCGTGCACTGCACCGTGGACAAAGCCTACCAGAGCGCGGCGTCCACCTTCGTGCACAGCGGCGAGACGCTTTACATCAAGTGTACGGCGGACGGCACCCACCGGGCTGTCGGCGTCATTGCCGGGATCGACGGTGAGGAGTATAGCGTGCTGACCCTGGGCGGCGAGCTGTACGTGGGCGAAACGGTCTATCTGTACCGCGACGCGGATTTCACCGCCGACCAGCGCGTCGGCATCGGCACCGTGGTCGTCAACGATGTCCAGACCTATGAAAGCCAGGGGAAGCTGACGCGCCTGTGCGTCGGTGCCGGGGATGCGGTGGAGCGCGGCCAGCTGCTCTACGAGGTGGGTGGCGGGGAAATCACCGGCACCGTGGCGGGCGTCGTCGCGAGCGTCTCCTGCCAGCCGGGCGGCGAAGTGAAACAAGGCCAGGTCGTGGCCGAGATCGTTCCCGAGGGCAGCGTCGGCGTTGAGATCGAGGTGGATGAAACTACGGTCAACAATATCGCCATCGGAGACGTTGCCGCGCTCACCTTCGCCGGCGAAGAGGACGAGCGCGCCGTTGACGGAGCCGTGGTGGAGATCCGGGACTCGAGCGAACCGGGGAAATATGTCGTGCGTATTCAGCCCCAGACGACGGATCAGCTTCCCCTGGGCATGAGCGTCGAAGCGAGGTTCAGCTTTTGAGATGCCTCCAAGGGACGAATCGAACGCGGATTTCACCCGTATAAAAAGGCGCTGTCTCAGTATGAGACAGCGCCTTTCATATGACAGACCAAAATGAAGCGTTTGGAAAAGATGAAGCTATCTTCCCGCATTGGTGCGCTGCTTTTCCCTGTAAAGCGCTTCGTCCGCCTGCTGGGTCAAGGACTCCAGCGTCTGCCCTTCTGTGTAACGCACGACGCCGACGCTCATGGCGAACTTGTACGGCAGTTTGTGCTCGCTGCGGTATCTGGCGAACCCGTCCTGGATACGCTGCTTGAGAGCCTCAGCGCCCGCGTCCCCGTCAAAGAACCCCATGATCAGGAACTCATCCCCGCCATAGCGGACGAGGATGCCCTTGCTGCCGACCATGGCGGCGTTCAGTATGTGCGCCGCCGCGACCAGCGCCTGATCTCCGGCCGGGTGGCCGAAATTGTCGTTGATCTGCTTGAAACTATCCAAATCCATCATAAACAGGTAGAGGGGATCCTTCTGCTTTGAGTATTCTGCGAATACCCCCTCCAGCGTCTTGCGGTTGTTGAGGCCGGTGAGGCCGTCACGGATGATTTCGTTGTCCTGGTCGTTGAGATAGATCAACACCAGGGAGACCGCCGCGCACGTCCACGCGCCGGGCATGCCGGTGTAAAACAGGCTGACGATCCCGCCGAGCACGGGGATGAAGTAAAAGCTCAGCAGCGCGCGAGCGACGCTCCTGGGCACACGGCTGTTCCGGCGGATCAGGACTGCGATGAGATGGATCATGGGTACGGCCAGCATGCCATAAGCGCCGATGATCTGCAGCCAGTACAGCGGGCCGTGGGCGTACACATTTTCCGGGGAAACCGTAAAGGTCCAGCCCGTCCAGATGGAAATGACGTTGAGCCCCAGGAAGAACAGGGCAGGGAGCATGACCGTGGTCTGCAGCTTCCGCGTGATCTTATATCCCAGGGATTCCAGCACATACAGATACCATATGCAGCCCAGCGCGACGCCCGCCGACAGGAACAGCGCGTTGATGATCCGGTTGGCTATGATCGCGCCCGGGAAGACGCGCCCCTCGACGAGCAGCCACAGGATATCCAGCACCAGCTGCGCGATGACACCGTAAACCAGGCATCGAAACAATACCCGGTTCATCTGCTGGTTGACATTGGCCAGAGACTGGTGCGCGATCGCGTACAGCATCACCAGGCAGAGCACATTCAGCTCAATATGGATGGCGATTGTCATTCTATCGACCCTCAATCGTGGTTTGATGGCTTGTTTAGGCGTCGTTATCCGGCGGCCTGGCGTCCCTGTGCGCATAATTACCAAATTTATTATACCATGATTGTCGCCGTGCTGCCCTTCGGGGCCCGGCGACCCGGCCAACCGCCCTTCAGGCCGGTTGCCTAATCATTATACCACACGGATTGCGAATTGACAATCGACTGGAAGCCGCAAACCGCGCGACAATGTTTGCTTTTGTAAGCGGCAGATGCCTCTTCCTTTAAAAGACAAGCGGGCTATTTCTATGGATTTATTGCCGCGATTTCGGCCCCGGACGGTTGCGTAGGTGAGAGGAAAGTGATACAATGTAGTCAGTATATAAGGTGCTTTTGCCACGGCAAACGTGGGACGGATCGCCGGTCGGGATGGAGGGATGCGCATGGCTGAAGATAAACGCTATGTTCAGGCAACCTATCAGATCATGGAGGCGCTGCTGGAGGTGGACAACCTCGAGGACGCGCTGTCCGGCAGCCTGGAAATCATCGTGAATACCCTCAAAAGCGAGGCGGGCGCCATCTGGTTTTTGGACCCGGCTACGGACCGCCTGACCCCCCTGTTTCACATTGGGCCGGCGGATATTTCCAACACCATCGTGGAAAACGGGATGGGCATTGAGGGCGTCGTCACCAAGACGGGCAAATCCATTATGATCGAGGACGCCGCCAACGACCCCCGGTTTGACGGCAGCATCTTTGACGACAATGATCTTGTGACCAAGACGATGATATGCGTGCCGCTGAACAACCTGCATGAAGTGATCGGCTGTGTGCAGATCATCAACAAGAAGGACGGCGGCCGGTATGACGCGGAGGAGCTCAAGCTCTGCGAGCATATGGCTTCCCTGGCTGCCATCACCATCGACGAAAAGGGCCTCGTGGTGGACCTGAGCGAGAAGAAGGAAGTCCTTGCCGTCCTCAAAAACGTCACGAAGGAGTTTCCCTCCGGCGACGGTGTGCTGCAGGTGTTGAAGGGGATCAACCTGGAGATCTACAAGAACGAATTTGTCGTGATCCTGGGCGAATCCGGCTGCGGCAAGACCACCATGATGAACATCGTCGGCGGAATGGACTTTCTCACCGACGGCCAGCTGCTGATCGAGGAGAAGGACTTTTCCCATCCCACGGACGCGGAGCTGACGCGGTACCGGCGGGAGTATGTCGGCTTTATCTTTCAGGCCTACAACCTCATGCCGAACCTGACGGCCCTGGAGAACGTGGAGTTTATCGCGGAACTCGTGGCGCACCCCATGCCACCGAAGGAGGCGATCGCAAAGGTCAAGCTGTCCGACCGGGAGAACAACTATCCCGGCCAGCTCTCCGGCGGCCAGCAGCAGCGCGTGTCCATCGCCCGGGCCATCGTCAAGCGGCCAAAGCTGATTTTGGCCGACGAGCCCACGGCGGCGCTGGATTACACCACCAGCATCGAGGTGCTATCGGTGATCGAGGAAATCGTCAAAAACCAGGGCACGACGGTGATGATGGTGACGCACAACGCGGAAATCGCCAAGATGGCGGACCGCGTGGTCAAGCTCAGAAACGGCAGGATCGCCAGCATCAAGAAAAACCTGCATCCGCAGCACGCGGAGGAACTGGTGTGGTAACGGCTGATGAAAAAGACACAGCTTAAGGACGCCCTTCGGAACATCTGGAAGCAAAAGGTTTCCTATCTCTCCATCATCGTCATCGCCTTTCTGGGCGTGACCACCTTTTTGGGAATCAATTATTCCGACGGCGCCTTGCGGAAAAACGGCTCGATCATGTACAATGCGGTGAATTTCCGCGACATTGAGATCGTGTCCACCGCCCTGTTGACCGGGGAGGATCTGGACGCCCTCCAGAATGTGGAGGGCGTTGTGGACGTGGAACCCGTGTGGCAGGTTGGCGCAAAGACATCCTCCGGCGACAAGCGGCAGGACATCAATGTCATCACATTGACCCGGCGGATCAACCAGCCGCAGCTGATCGAAGGCCGCCTGCCGGAGGCGGCGGGGGAATGCGCCGTTGAACAGCGCCTGGCGAATGATATGGGCTGGCGGCTGGGCGACAGCGTGGAGGCGCTGAACGCCAAGGGCGAGACGCCGGACAATCTCAAGGACGACAGGTTTCAAATCGTCGGCATTGCCAATCACCCGGACCATACCAGCGTAAGCATTCCGGATACGCTGTATGTGATGGTGCCCCAGACGGCCTTCGACACGGAAAAACTGGACGGCTGCTTTATGAAGGCGGAAATCATCGTCGACAAGCCGGAGGGCATCGACCGTTTCGGCCGGGACTATGAGGCGACGGTGGGCGTGGTGCGCGCAAAGCTGGAAGCCCTGGGTGAGCTGCGCGCCCCGATCCGAAATGAGGAAATCAAGGATCAGGCCCAGATAAAAATCGACGACGCGCAAACCGAGCTGAACGAAGCGCAGCAGCAGCTCGACCAGGCCCGCGAGGAATTGGACGCGGGTTGGAGCGCGTTGAGCGAGGGCGAGACGCAGATCGGCGAGAAGGAAGAACAGATCACCGAGGCGTCGGAGCAGCTGACGGCGCTGAAGGACGAGATTGAAGGCGCCGACGGGCAGCTGGCGGATGCGAAAAGCCAGCTCGCCAGCGCCGAGGCAAAGCTGAACAAGGGCCGCGCGGAGCTGAACAAGGGCAAGAAGCAGTTGAAAGCGGGCCGCGAGGCGCTGATCGAAGCATGGAATCAGTTGGAGGACGCCAAGGCAACGGTGCGCGATGCGGTGCGCAGCAAGCTGGGAAGCGCGGGCAACTCGGTGAACTGGGCGGACAAGAGAAGCGTGAACGTGGACAAGTCCGGCGCCAACGCCGAGGAAGTGTGGATCACGAATAATTTTAAGGTGACGCTGAGCTGGTCGGTCGGCGATATCGCCAGGGCCCTGGTTTATTCCGGCGAGATTCCGGACAAGGCGCTGATAGCCCTGTATGAGACCTTGAAGGGGGGCGAGGGCTGATGTGGCGCCGTAGACGTCTACGCCGGGCGGCGTTTTTGCTCATTTTCGTCCTCGTTCTGTCTGCGAGCGCCGCACTGGTTTCCGCGCTTGCGTTCAATGAATTGCCGTCGGACCCCCCTGTGGTTTTCAGGCCGGCGAATGATGGGGCCGCTGACAACCCAGACAATCCGCAGACCCCGGACAATCCACAGACCCCGGACAATCCGCAGACCCCGGACAATCCGCAGACCCCGGACAACCCGCAGACCCCGGACAACCCGCAGACCCCGGACAATCCCGACAATCCCGACAACCCCGACAATCCCGACAATCCCGACAACCCCGACAACCCCGACAATCCCGACAATCCCGACAATCCCGACAATCCGGATGATCCGGACAATCCGGACAACCCCGACAATCCCGACAATCCGGATGATCCGGACAACCCCGACAATCCCGACAATCCGGATGATCCGGACAATCCCGACAATCCCGACAATCCGGATGATCCGGACAACCCGGACGACCCGGACAACCCGGACAACCCGGATGATCCGGACAACCCGGATGATCCGGACAACCCCGACAACCCCGACAATCCGGATAACCCGGACAATCCGGACAATCCCGACGATCCGGAGTATGACATGGATGTCGTGCGCAGCTACATCGTCTCCCGGATCGTTTCGGCGGGCAGCAGCTATGACCAGCTGCAGTCCCTGTGCGCGGCGTGGAATGAGAAGCACCAGGAGTACCTTGACGGAAAACAGAAGTACGAACAGGGACTCGCGTTGTACAACAAGGGGAAAAGTGCCTATGATGCGGGAAAAACAAAGTATGAGGCGGGCTTGGCCGCGTACGCAACGGGCCTGAGCCAATACGAAGAGGGGGTCACACAGCTCGAGGAGGGCAAGACCGCCCTGACGCAAGCCAAGGAGGAACTGGAAAACAAGCGCGGGCAGCTGGATGATGGCGAGAGCCAGTACGCGGACGGCCTCGAACAATACGAAACAGGCGTCCAGAAGCTCAACGACGCCAGCGAACAGGCGGAGAAGCTGCCGGCCAGCCGATGGATCGTCATGGACTGCCGGGGCAATTCCAGCTTTGTGCAGCTGCTCCTGGGCAGCAGCAACCTCGCCAGCCTGGAGATGACCTTCTCGCTGATGTTCATGCTGGTGGGCGCGCTGGTCATCTACGCGACCATCAGCAAGATGATCGACGAGCAGCGCAACTTGATCGGCGCGGGAAAGGCGCTGGGCCTGTTCAACCGGGAGATATTCGCCAAATATCTCCTGTTCGGCGTGTCCGGCACGGTGATGGGCACGGTGATGGGCATTCTGACGGCCCGCTACGCGATGGAGGTATATGTGCTCAAGCAGGCCGGCTCCTTCTATACTTTCGACACCACGAAACCCACGCTGATCCTCCGGCCCACGTTTGTCGTCCTCATCGCCGGGCTGCTGCTGTCCTTGGCGGCGATCTGGTTCGCCTGCAACAAGCTGCTGCGCTCTACGGCCATCGAATTGATGCAGGCCAAGGTTCCCGCCGGCAGAAAGCGAACCAGAAGCGGCAGGGCACGCGTGCTTTCGCTGTATTCCCGGCTGATCCTTTTGAACATCCGCTCCGACATCAAGCGCGTGATCGTGACAGTGGTCAGCGTGGCGGGCTGCTGCGCCCTGGTAGTGATCGGGTTCACGTTGAAATCCGCGGTGGAGGGCGCGCTGCAGAAGCAGTACGAACGAATCGTGGATTACGACGGGCGCATCCGCTTTGACACCGCCACCGCTGAAAACGCGTCGGACGACATTCGAAAAGAGTTGGAGAAGGCGGGCGTCGATTATACGGAGCTCTATGACGGGGTGGTCACTTTCCGGGTCAAGGACAACCTGGTGGGGGAGCTGCTGTGCGGCGACATCGCGGAATTCAACGCGTTCTATCACCTTTGGGACTGGAAGACCGGCGAGGCGATCGGCCCGACGGACGACGGCATCCTGGTGCAGAAGCGCACAGCGGAGAGCTATGACCTGCAGGTGGGCAGCGAGATGGAGCTGACCCTGAGCAACGCCCAAAGCGCAAAGGTGCGCGTGGCCGGGATATTTGACAACTATATCGGGCGCGTCATGCTGATGAGCCCGGCCTGTTATCGGAAGCTGTTCGGGGAGGACTGCGTCACAAATCTGTTCTATATTCGTTTGAACGGCATGGATGAGGATCGGCTGTTGGACAGCCTGCAGTCCATCCAGGGCTATGAAAGCTATGCCCGTTCCGACACGGACAAGGCGCTGTTCGCCTCCACCTCCACGCTGGTAGTGGCCATCGTGGCGCTGTTCATATTCATGGCCGCGGTCATGGCGGGCGTGGTGCTGACGAACCTGACCAACATCTATATCCTCCAGAAGAAGCCGGAACTGACGATCATGCGCATCAACGGCTTCACCGTGCGGGAGGTCATCAGCTATGTCACCCGGGAGACGGTGGTCACCACGGCGCTGGGCATCCTGCTGGGCATCGTCATGGGCGCGTATGTCTCCTACAGGATAACCCGCGCGATCGAGACGGCCTTTGTCCAATATAACCGCAGCGTCAGCGTGTCCGCGTGGGGCTTTGGCCTGGCCATCACGGTGTTCTTCACCGTCGTTATCAACGTCATCGTGTTGCGGAAGGTGCGCGATCTGAAGCTCACCGACGTGAACAGCTGATCCGCGAAGGGACGCATTGGCCGCGGGGCCGGGGCCTGGCGCTAAGCCAAGGGAAACCAACGCAGAAATGCAGTTCAAGGCGCCGAAAATGCATCTTG
>CAMVBO010000033.1 GCA_947165745.1 uncultured Clostridia bacterium
CAGGCGATCATGTACAGCAGGTTCACGCCGAACAGCGCGCTCCAGCGCACCTTCAACACCTCGCCAAACAGCTGCAGCCGGGTTTGCGGCATGTTTTCGACGGTATAATCGGCTTTGCCCTGCTTGCCGTAATAGTAGTTGTTCATCAAGTCCCGAAAGCCCATGGGTCACCCTCCAATGCACATTCAGCTCTATTACAGTATACACGCCCGGGCCGCTTTTTGCAACCGTTACCCATAAAATTCGACCGCATTTGGACAATCATGTTGCAATCTTGACAAGAATAAGATATAATAAGTAGTTGTGGGATGAAAACGGCCTTGCGCCGTCGGGGAGGTTGAAGGGTATGCGGCCCACGATCATGAGGGTTTCTACGGACGCCGTCGCCGCCAACGCGCGGGCGATTCGCGTCAATCTGCCCCAGCGCGTGCACATGATGTGCGTGGTGAAGGCGGACGCCTACGGCCACGACGCCGCCCGCACGGCAAAGAAGCTGCTGGCCGCCGGGGCCGACGCCTTCGCGGTGGCCATCGTCGAGGAGGCCGAGGCGCTGCGCGCGTCCGGGATCGACGCCATGATCCTGATCCTGGGCGGCGCCTGCGAGGAATCCCTGCGCCAGGCGGTGCGCTGCGGTGCGTCCCAGGCGGTTTATACACCGGCAATGCTGGACATATTGCAGGATGAGGCCGAGCGGACAGGCCTGACCGCAAAGGCCCATCTCAAGGTGGATACCGGCATGAGCCGGGTGGGCGTGCGGGGCATGGAGGATTTGAAGGCCTTGCTGCACCATTGGAAGTACTGCCCGAACGTGGCGATGGAGGGCGCGTTCACCCACTTCTGCGTGGCGGACAGCGACCCGGAGTTCACGGCCCTTCAAAACGCCCGGTTCAACGAGGCCCTGTCGGCAATCCGCGCCGCCGGTCACGATCCCATCGCCCACGCGGCGGCTACCAGCGCTATGTTTGTGCCGGAACTGCAGCACGACATGGTGCGCCCGGGCATCGGGCTGTACGGGTCCTGCGTGCCGGAGCTGGCCGGGAAGATCGAAAACGCCCAGACGCTTTCGACCTATCCCATCCGCGTCCAGCGCATTTCCGCCGGGGACACCGTGGGCTATGGCCGCACGTTCACGGCGAAGCGGGACAGCCTCATTATGACGCTGCCCATCGGCTATGGCGACGGCTATCCGCGCATTCTCAGCAATCGGGCCAGCGTGCTGGTGCGGGGGAAGCGGGCGCCGCTCGTAGGCCGGGTGTGCATGGACATGGTGATGGCTGACGTCACCGACATCCCGGAGGTGTCGCTGGACGACGAGGTGGTGCTGCTGGGCCGCCAGGGCGACGAGCGCATTACGCCGGACGAGCTGGCGGAGCTGGCGGAGACGATCCCCTATGAGATCATGCTGGGGTTCTCCGACCGGGTTCCGGTGGAAGTGATCGACTGACCGTCCCTTTCGGGACAGACTACACGCCCAGATGAGGACTGACGAATGAGTATATCGGATATGTGGAGGACCAACGTCGCGACGCTGGTGCTGATGATCTTTGTAAACCTGGGGCTGTTTTCGCTCCAGAACCAGACCGCCTGGATGGTGCTGGGGCTGCTGCTGCTGGCCGGTTCGCTGTACCTGGCCTTCCGCCAGGGCATGGGCTTCGGCCACGAGGCCTGCGGCCTGCTTCAGACCGTGAAAAAGGCCCAGGACCCGGCCAGCCCCACCCACGGCCAGATCGACGAGAAGGTCGCCAAGCGGGCGTGGAGCGTGGGCAACGGCATCCGCGCCGTGCTGAGCTTCGCGCTGCCGGCCTATGTGATCGGCTGCGCCTATATCATCTGCACGCTGGCGGGCTTCGACGCGCTGGCGCTGCCGCTGCGGCTGATCTCATGGGTGCTGGCCGCGCCCTACTGGCCCTGCGTGCTGCCCTGGACCCAGACCTTCGACCGCCTCACGCCCGCGGTGGTGGCGGTGCTGATGATCTCGCCCTTCGTGCTGCCGCTGGCCACCTTCGCCGGCTACATGCAGGGGCCCAGGCTGTGGGCAAAGTCGGAAAAAGCCATGGCCGAGGGCAAGCGGCGGGCCAAGGCAAAGTCCCGTGTGGTGCGCAAAAAGCGGACGCCCAGGAGCCAGAGGCCTGAAATTTGATATTTTTTAGAAAAACGGATTGCAAATGTAGCGCAAATATGATATAATTAAGACAATATCATAGGTGGAGTTATGCGTATTATATCTGGAGAAGCCAAAGGGCGCACGCTTTTCGCGCCGCCCGGCTCGGATACGCGCCCCACATCCGACAAGATTCGGGGGTCGCTGTTCAACATCATCGGCTCTCGCGTGCAGGACGCGCGAGTGTTAGATCTGTTCGGCGGCACGGGGGCGCTGGCGCTGGAGGCGCTCAGCCGCGGCGCGGAAACCGCGGTGATCGCGGACAATGCCCGCGCGGCTTGGCAGGTCATCGAGCGCAACGCCCGGAACGTCCTCAAGGAGGACTTCGACTACCGGGCCCAGATCCTGCGAACCGACTATCGCAGCGCCATCGCGGCGCTGGAGGGCCGGATGTTCGATCTGGTGTTCCTCGACCCGCCCTATCGCATGGTGGAGGCCTATGGTGACGCGCTGCAAAGGCTGCTGGAGGCGGATATGCTCGCCCCGGGCTGCCTGATCATCATGGAACGGCTGGGGAGCGCGACAATCGCCCTGCCGGAGCAGTTCCGGGTGTTTGACACCCGCGCCTACAGCGACACGGCTGTGGATTTCGTGGAGCTGGCGGCCGAGGAGAATTGACACAAGATACACCTAAACAGGATTAAACCGGATACTCCGGGCAGACTAAGCTGCACCCGGCGCCGGCCGGATGCGGAAAGGAAGGGCTTATAGCATGGATCGCGATCAGGATAGGTTCTACGAGGATGAGGAGCAGGACACCCGTGAGGCCCCGCAGCAGGCACAGCAGAACGAAGAAGTCAACGATATGCGTTACTTCCTGGAGCTGCTCAAGCACATTCGCGCGGCGATCAACGCGGGTACCAGCGTGCCGTTGACCGGCAAAAAGATCATCGATGCGGAAAAATGCCTGATGATTATCGATGACATGGAGAACAACCTGCCCGACGCGGTGCAGTACGGCCTGCAGATGTATTCCGAAAAGGAGCGCATCATGAACGAGGCTGAGACCAAGGCCATGAATCGCATCAGCTCCGCCGAAATGCGCGTGAACGCCGCGCTGGAGCGCGCCCGCGAGGACGCCGAGCAGCGGGTTCTGGATGCCGAAAACGAGGCCCGCGCCATTTTGGAAGACGCCCAGGAGCGCGCCGATCATATGATCGATGAGAGCGAAATCATGCGCCAGGCCCGGGAAGAAGCCCGTATCCTCAAGAACGACGCCAGGGTGGAGGCCAGCGAAATGCGCCTCAAGGCCCAGCACGACGCCTATCAGATGCTGGCCAGCGTCGAGGACATGATGACCGACGCCATGAAAAATATCCGCCGCCGCCGCGCTGAGCTGGGCGACGAGCAGGAATAATACTGAAAGCGATCAATAACCGCCGGAGGGCAGCGCCTTTCGGCGGTTCATTATATTTTGGATAGAAACCGTCCATACTTGATAATATCTCATGCTATGCAGGAGGCCATGTATGGACCTGAATTCGGTTTCAAACCCAATGCATATAGATTCGCGCGACGCGGCCATGATCCGGCGTCTGGCAGAGGACGCCGCCCCTTCGGGAGAGGCGCGGCTGGGGCTTGAGCGGCGCGGGCGCGTCCGGCTGGAGCGGCTCTTGCGCCGTGCGGAGGCCCTTTCGGGCGTGGAGAACGAGTCGCTGGACCGGTTGAAACGGGAGGCGCGGCTGATCCTGTCCTGCGCAGGGGAGGCCTCGCGAAACGGCGGGAAACTGCCTTCGCGCCAGGGCAAACCCAGGGTCGAGGCGCTGATGACGCGGTTGATCGACGGGGGCGACAGGCCCGTCTCCCGGGAACGGCTGCTGGGCGCGCTTTCGGCCCTCGACGCCGCCCGGCCCATGACCATGGCGGAGCTTTGGGCCGCGCCCATGGCCATGAAGGTCGCGCTGTCCAGGGCGCTTGTGACCACGGCGGCGTCCATCGTCCGGCGCGGCGATTTGTGCGTGCAAGCGGCGCGGTGGGTCGCCCGGGGCGGCAGGGGCCGCGCTGACGACGCCCCGGCTTTCATCGAACACGCCCTGAAGCGGGCGGCGGAGGACGGCGCGCCCGAGGCTCGATCAAGGCTGGAGGCGCGTTTGGCTCGGCGCGGGCAGTCCGCCGAGGCCGCGGTGCGCGAAGCCCAGGCGGCGCAGGCCCAGGACGCGTTGCGCCTTGAAAACCTGCTGGCGGCGCGGCGCATGCTGGAGGGGTTGAACTGGCAGCGCTGCTTCGAGGCGCTCTCCTGGGTGGAGCAGGCGCTGCGGCGCGATCCCGCCGGCACCTATCCCCGCATGGACGACGATTCCCGCGTGGCGCTGCGGGCGCAGCTGGCCTGTATCGCCCGGCGCGCGAACCTGCCGGAGGCGTCCGTGGCGCGGCATGCCCTGGACGCGGCTCGGGACGGCGAGGGCATCCGAAACGGCGTGTGCTGGTGGCTGTACGACGACGCGGGGCGGCGGGCGCTGCTGCGCAGGATGGACCGGGAGAAGGTCCGCCTCAGGGCGATGACGCCCGACCCCTCGGGCCTGGGCGTGATGGCCGTTCACATCGGCCTCGCCGCGCTGCTGACGGCGGGGCTCGCGGCGCTGGCGGGCCGGGTGTGGCTGGCCGCGCCCTGCGCGTTGCTGGCGTGGACGGCGGCGGGGATGCTGATCGGCCGCACCTATCCGAAGCTGTTTGCCCCGGCGCGGCTTTTGAAGCTGGAGATGGAGACCGTGCCGGAGGACGCGCGCACGCTGGTGGTGATGCCGGTGCTGCTGTCCGCACCGGCGCGGGCGGAGGACGTGCTCGACCAGCTGGAGGCGCTGGGCTGCCTGGAGTCGGATGAAAACATTGAATATCTGCTGCTGGGCGACTTCGCCGACGCGCCGCGCCGGGATATGCCCGGCGACGAAGAGATATTGAGGCGCGCCAGGACGCGCATCGCCGCGATGAACGCGCGGGCAGGACGGGAGAAGTATGCCTTTTTACACCGAAGCCGCGCGCCACTGGCTGTAGACGGCCTGTGGATGGGCCGGGACCGCAAGCGCGGGGCGCTCACCGAACTGAACCGGCTGCTGCTTGGCGAGGCGGGCGCGGAGGCGGCCTTCGGCGCGGAAGGCGCGGCCTGCGGGCGGCTTCGGGGCCGCTTTCGCTATGTGCTGACCCTGGACGCGGACACGCGGCTGCTGCCCGGCGAGGCTCGGCGGCTGATCGGCGCGATGGCCCACCCGCTGAACCGGCCCGGGGACGGCCGCGGCTATGCCGTGCTGCAGCCCCGCATGGAGCCGCTGCCCGAAGCCTGTGTGAACGGTTTTGTGCGCCTGTTCGCCGGTCCAGGCGGCCTGAACGCCTATCCTGTGTCGGTCTCCAACCTGTGGCAGGATCTGACGGGCCGGGGCATCTACGCCGGCAAGGGCATCTATGATGTGGCCGCGTTTCACGGCCGCCTGGACGGGGCGCTGCCGGAGGGTCGGGTGTTGAGCCACGACTTGATCGAAGGCGCGCTGGCCGGGGCGGGGTTCGCGGGCGATATCGCGTTTTACGACGGCTATCCCACGTCGCTGACCGCCTTCCTGCGCCGACGACACCGCTGGACGCGGGGCGACTGGCAGCTTTTGCCGTTGATGGGCCATCCACGCCTGTCCGGCGCGGACCGCTTTCGCATGGCGGACAACCTCGTTCGATCGCTGAACGCCCCCGCGCTGCTGGCGCTGTTCATCGGCGCGGTGTGGGGCGGCAACGGCGGGACGCTGCTGGCGGCGCTGATCGTGAACAACCTGGAGCCGCTTTTGAACCCCGGCGCGCGGGGCCGCCTGTGGCGCAGGGCCGCGGCTCAAATGGCGATCCTGCCGGCGCTGGCCTGGAATTCCCTGGACGCCGTCGGGCGCACGCTCTGGCGGGTGTATGGCTCCCGCCGGCGCTGGATGCGGGGGGTCACCGGCGCGGGCGCCGAGGGCCGGGGCGCGGGCCGGGAAGCGGCGTGGCCGGGGCGGATCGCCGCTGTCGCGGTGCTGCCGGGGCTGCTGGTTCCCGGCTGGGCCCTGGGCGCGCTGGGGCTGGCGGCGCTGTTTGCCATCGGCCCCGCCTGGATTCACGACATGGAGCAGGAGCCGGTGGGCCGGGCCGGCCGCCTTCCGGAAGCCGAGCGGCGCTATTTGGAGGAGATCGCCGCCGATACCTGGCGCTTCTTTGAAGCCACGGTGCCGCCGGAGGGCGCCGGCCTGCCGCCGGACAACGTGCAGCTGGACCCGCCGACGGGCGCGGTTCGGCGCACCTCGCCCACGAACATCGCACTGTATCTGCTCAGCTGCCTCTCGGCGAGGCGGCTGGGCTTCATTGGCGTGGAGGAGATGCGCCGTAGGATGGCCGGAACGCTGGATACCCTGGAGCGCCTGGAGAAGTGGCGCGGGCACCTGTACAACTGGGTGGACGCGGAGACCTTTGCGCCGCTGAAGCCCCGCTATGTGTCCTCGGTGGACAGTGGCAACCTGGCGGCGGCGCTGCTGCTGTGCGCAAGCGTCGGGGAGGCGGGGGAGACCCTCGCCCCGCGGATGCGGGCGCTGGCCGAGGGGATGGATTTTTCCGCCCTGTACGACGATGAAAAGGAGCTGTTCGCCATCGGTTTGGACGGCGAGACGGGCAGGCTGGGCCAGTCCCACTACGACCTGCTGGCCTCGGAATCGCGGATACTGAGCTATGTGGCCATGATGCTCGGCCAAATTCCGGTCCGGCACTGGAACCGGCTCGGACGGCCATGCGCCAGGGTGGCGGGCGGCGCGTGTTTGCTGTCCTGGAGCGGCACGATGTTTGAGTACCTGATGCCCGCGCTGTTCATGGACGCCCCGGAGGAAACGCTGCTGGGCGAGAGCCAGCGCACGGCGGTGGCGGCGCAGGCAGCCCTCGGGAAGCGGCTGGGTCGCCCGTGGGGCGTGTCGGAATCGGGCTACAGCGCCCTGGACGGGGCGCTCAACTACCAGTACAGGGCCTTTGGACTGCCCGAGCTATCCATGAGCGGGGAGAGCGAGGCCGGGGTGGTCGCGCCCTATGCGGCGGCGCTGGCGGCGATGATCGCGCCGCGCGCCGCCGCAGAAAACCTGCGTCGCATGGAGGACATGGGCTGGCGGGGCGCCTGGGGCTTTTACGAGGCGGCGGACTACCGTCGCTCCGGCGACGACGGCGCGCCGACCCTGGTGAAGAGCCACATGGCCCACCACCAGGGCATGGCCCTCTGCGCGCTGTGCAACGTGCTGACGGAAAACTCCCTGCGGCGGGACTTCATGGCCATGCCCCGGGCCAGGGCGCTGTCGCTGCTCTTGCAGGAGCGCCGCTGCGACGCGCCGAGGCCGCGCCGCGCGGAGAGGAGCCGTCGCGCCGAAGAATCCGGGCCGAGATTTGCCCGCGTAGCGGGAAGCGGCGCGGTGCCCCAAACGCAGCTCCTTTATGGCGCGGGCGCGACGGCGTTGTATACCTCCGACGGCGCGGCGCACTACCGGCGCTTCGGTGTGGACGCCACCCGCTTTCACGGGGATTTGCAGCGCCGAGCGGACCGCGCCTGCGTGCACCTTCGGGATGAGGACAGCGGCGCGTTCGTGGTGCTGGGCGGGGCAGGCAGCCGCACGGGATTTGAGCCGGGCGTCGTCCAGAGCGTGACCCGGCTGGGCCGCGTGGAAGCGGCGCTGGCCATGGGGGTTTCGCCGGAGGACGGCACGCTTTTGAGGGTGATCGAACTGCGCAACCGGGGCGAACGGCCCGCGCAGCTTTCGCTGACGGACGTGGTTCCCGTGGCGCTGGCCCGCCCGGAGGACTACGAGGCCCATCCGGCCTTTCAAAACATGTTTGTGGAGAGCGCCTGCCTGGGGGACGGGACGCTGGTGTTTCGCCGCCGCCCCGGCAGCCGGGGCGCGGACGGCCCGAAGCTCGGGCACCTGCTGGCGGCGGAGGGTGACGTTGAATATGAGACGGATTATGAAAAGCTGGTCGGCCGGGAGGGCGACAGCGGCGCGCCCGGCGGCGTTGCCGCGCGACTGACTGGCAGCCTCGGCGCGACGCTGAACCCGGTGAGCGCCCTGCGGGCAACCGTTGAGCTGGCCCCGGGCGCGCGGGCAAAGATTTGCACGGCGCTGGCGCTGCTGGAAGCGGGGGCGTCCGCCGGGGCCTGGGCAGGGCGCTGGCGTCAGCCGGGCCAGCCGGAGCGGGCGCTGCGGCTGGCGGGGGGACAGGCACGGGCAATGGCGAGCTTTCTCGGCCTGAACGCCGGTCATTGTCACGCGCTGCAGCGCTTCGCGGCGCTGCTGGTGGACGGGCGGCTGGCGGCCCAGGCGCGGGCGCTTCGCCCGGGCGAAGGCGCTGTGAACCGTCGAGCGCTTTGGCCGCTGGGCCTCTCCGGCGAGGGGCCGATGCTGGCCATGTCGGTCAAGACGGAAGCGGAGGCGGGGGCCGCCCGGGAGCTGATCCGCGCCCACGGATTCTATCGCGCGGCGGGGCTGAAGGCGGACCTCGTCCTGCTGGACGACGGCGAAGGTGGCTATGCCCGGCCCGTCCGGGACGCCTTGGAAGCGCTGATCGCCGCCGGTTCGTTGAATAACCATCGAGGCCAGGCGGGCGGCGTGTGGCTGCTGGAGGGCGGACAGCTGTCCGCAGAGCAGCGGCGGGCCATCGAGCGCGGGGCCTCGGCGGTGTTCGACGGTTCCCGGGACTTCTATGCCCAGCTGCACGAACGGCTTTCCCGCCTGGAGGGCCCGCTTGCGCAGCCGGTCAGGCCGTTGCTCACCGGCGCGTCCACGCTGAAAACCGGCGAGCGGCGCTTCGACAACGGCATCGGCGGGTTCCTGCCGGAGGGCGGGTACGAGATCGACGCCCGTTCCGGAGCCCTGCCGCCCGCGCCCTGGTGCGACATCCTGGCCAACGACGCGGCGGGCCTGCTGCTCACGGAGAGAGGCGGCGGGTTCTTCTGGGCGAACAACAGCCGCATGGGGCGGCTCACCCCCTGGACGGGCGACGCCCTGGACGAGGGCTGGGGGATCGCGCTCTGGCTGGTGAACGGGCGGGGCGAAACGCTCTCGCTGCTGCCGGGCAAGCGGCCCGCGATGCCCTTTCGCGCGCGCTATGGCGCGGGCTCGGTTTCCTATGCCTTTGAGACCCGGCGCATCTCTGGCGAGGCGCGCTTTTCCATGAACGGCTGTCTGCCCGAGGTGAATATCGATATCGCCATCGAGAACCGGGCACTGCGGGACGGGGAATACAGGCTGCTGGCCGGCGTGGATTGGCTGATGGGCGAGCATGCCTGGGACGCGGCGCTGCTGAACACCTGGCACGAGGGCGGGGCCTGCTTCGCCACCGGCGCGATGGCCGGGGTGGGCTGGCTCGCCGCGCCGGAGGCCGCCGCCCAAGGCGGCCCGGGCCGCCTGGCGCTGCTGGCGGGGGACGCTGCCGCGCCCGCGCGGGGCGAAGGCTGGTCGCCGTGGGTGCCGCTCGCGG
>CAMVBO010000034.1 GCA_947165745.1 uncultured Clostridia bacterium
TCTGGCAGGCAGACAAGAACTGGGGCTATATAGAATATAAGAGTGGGGACGATGTCCTGAAGCAGTACTCCGTGTATGCGGAGGACCTGAAGAAGATCATCGGGCAGGGCGTCTCCGCCGCGGTCTACACCCAGACGACCGATGTCGAGGGCGAGGTGAACGGCCTGTACATCGACGAGAGCGAAAAGGACACGCTGTACACCGGCGATTTGACCGTGTCCGTCGGGGATAACGGCGGGCTGCGGGCGGTGCTGAAGCTGCCCGTGGAGGATTATCTCTACGGCGTGGTGGCCTATGAGATGAGCGATTCCTTTCCCATCGAGTCCCTGAAGGCCCAGGCTGTGGCGGCCCGCACCTACGCCATGCAGCGCAAGTGGCAGTCCGCCGGGCGGGATTACGATCTGGTGGACACCACCGCCGACCAGGTTTTCAAGGGCTTCGACGGGGAGTATCAGAATGTGATCGCGGCCGTGGACGCCACCCAGGGTGTGGTGGGGCTGTACAACGGCGGCTTTGCCGTGTGCTACTACACCGCCAGCAACGGCGGCCAGACCGCCCTGGCCAGCCAGCTTTGGGGCGTGGCGGACAGCGACGGGTATCTGGCCATGGTGGACGACCCTTACGATTTGGAAAACCCGCGCAGCCTGCAAAACGAGATTACCATCACATCCGACTGCGAGGGCAGCGCGGCGCTTCGGGAGATGCTGGAGGCGGCGCTGGGCAAGGCCCTGGCGAAGGAGGGCTTCGGCGAAGGGGAGTGGAAGCTGGATTCCATCGCCTCCGTGGAGCCGACGGACCCCCGCTTCGAGGGCAGCCGGATGTATGAAAAGCTGCGGCCCGTGGCGACGCCCGCGCCCAGCGGTACCCCGGAGGCGACCGCCGGGTCGTCCGTCAATCCCGCGGAGGGCGAAACCGCGCCGACTCCGTCGGCCCAGCCGACGACCGAGGCCACGGAGGTTCCCCGGGCATGGGCGCTTTCCGATGAGATTTACACCGTGAAGCTGAGCGTGTTCGATCAGATCAAGCGCGGGCTGTCCCTGGGGCTGAACGGCACCGACTGCGAGCTGGTGAGCGTGGAGACGGAGCTGGACGGGGCAGGAGCGCCGGCGAAGTTCACCATCATCGCGCGCCGCTTCGGCCACGGCGTGGGCATGAGCCAGCGGGGCGCCCAATGGATGGCGGGGCATTACGGTATGAACTGGCAGGAGATCCTGAACTTCTACTATCCGGGGCTGTCCTTCGAGCGGATGACCTGGCCGGGGGACGGGCTGACCGATCTGGAGGCGCTGCCGGCGGGCGTTGGGGCCGCGCGACCCAAGCCCACCCCCGCGCCGACCCCTGCGCCGCTGCCGGCGCTGGAGGAGGGCGAACATTATGCCGTGGTGACGGCCACGATGCTGAATCTGCGCGAACGGCCCACCACCGCGTCGATGGCCATCGCCCAGCTGGCCCAGGGCCGGCGGGTGATCGTGTCCGGCGAGGCCGACGAAAACGGCTGGGTCGCCGTGCATACGGCGGAGCTGGAGGGGTTTGTGAAGGAAGAGTATCTGGAGAGGGATTAGGGAGTATGGAGCAGGAATGGCTGCTGCGGCGAGGGATATGCGAGCTTCCCCACCGCAGCGGGAAGTAGTCCGAAGTGCCGACAGGGCGCCTCCCTGCGGCAGCACCTGACTGCCTGCTCCCTTAATAAGAGGAAGCACCATGAAGAACCGGCTTCTGCGCCTCTTGGCGCTGGTGATGCTGGCGGCGGCGATCCTGCCGGCGCTGGCCGCCGGCGCGGGCGCGGGGGCCGGTTTTATTGAAAACGGGAGCGACGGAGAGCTGGCCTTCATCCAGGACGCGCCGCTGGCGGCGGGGGAGATGGCGGAGGCGACGCTGTCCGGCGAGCCGGCGGGCTTCGCCTTCACCGCGCCCACGGGCAGCGTGTACGACGTGTGGCTGTTCCCGGCGGGAGACGAGCCCGCCGAGGTTCACGCCCAGCTTTGGCAGGGGGATGAACTGGCGGCGGAGGGCGACGGGGCCGCGATGCCCGCGCTGAGCCTGCGTTTGACGGCGGGCGCGGCCTATGCCCTGCGGCTGACGGGCCGCGGCCGGGTGCGGCTGGAGATCGCCCGCCACGCGCTGGGCCGCTGCTTTGGCGACCCCATGCCTCTGGACGCGGACGGGGACGTATACAGCAAGGTGTTCGCCCGGCCGGGGGACGCCCACTGGTACGCCATCGAGCCGGGCGCCAGCGGCGCGCTGGCGCTGGCGGCGGCGCCCGGGGAAGCGGATATGGCGCTGGATATGCGGCTGTTCGACGGGGACGGGCGGCTGCTGGGCGGGGCTTCGAGGACGCCCGGCGGCGCGGCGCTGACCCGGCTGGAGGCCGAGTCAGGGGAGAAATACCGCCTGCGGGTGACCTCTGGCAGCGGAGCCACGGGCCTCTACACCCTGCGGGTGCAGCGCCTGGCCGGGGAAGCTCCGGCGACGCTGTCCCTGTCCCGGAATCGGGCGCTGCTGGAGGGACGGTCGACCCTGAAGCTGGCGGCGGGCATGCAGCCGGCGGGCACGGCGGACTATATCCACTGGGAGAGCGGCGATCCATCCGTGGCCTCTGTGAGCGCCGAGGGCCTGGTGACGGGCCGGGGCGAGGGCGAGACGGAGGTCACCGCCTATGCCTGCGGCGGCGCGCTGGCCAGCTGCCGGGTGGCGGTGCGCTATGTGCCGGTGGACGCAGTGCGCCTGTTGTCCCGGCAGATGATCCTCTGCGTGGGCGATGACGCGGCCATCGAGTGCGACGTGCTGCCCGGGAACGCCTCCGATCCCCGGCTGACCTATGTGGCGGAGCCGGAGGGCGTGGTGGAGATCGACCGGCGAGGCGTATTGAAGGGCTTGAGCGAGGGCACGTGCAGTGTGACGGTGCGCTCGATGGACGGCGGCTGGATGGACACGCTGAACGTGACCGTCGGCCCGGCGCCCAAGCGCTGGCGGGCGCTGCTGGTGGGGGAGCAGAATTACGCCTCCACGGTGGCGTCGGTGCGGACAGGGTCCATCAACTCGGTGTCCGGGCTGCGCAGCATGCTGGCCAACCTGTCCTTCGAGGGGGCGCGGTTCCAGACCACCACGCTGCTGGACGCCTCCCGCGACGGGGTGCTGGCGGGCATTCGGGACACCTTCGCCGGGGCGTCGGCGGGGGATGTGGCGCTGTTCTACATCACCTGTCACGGCTATTACGAGGCCGGCATGACCTGTTTTCGGATGTACGACGGCTCGGTGATGACGGCGGCGGAGCTGGCCGGGGCGCTGGGGGACGTGCCGGGGGAGATATTCCTGGTGATCGACTGCTGCGGCAGCGGCGGGGCGATCGGCCGCGCCAGCGGCACCGATGATCTGTTGAAGGGCATCGACGGGGTGTTCGGCGGAACCGTGGGCCCGGCGGCGGTGAGCGGCAGCCGGTTCCGGGTGCTGGCCAGCGCGGCGCTGGAGCAGGACAGCCACCGCATCAGCTTTGCCGCGGGGGGCGGGGAGTCCGGCATGGCGACGGTGTTCGCCCGGGCGCTGTGCGAGGCCGGCGGCTGGGATCTGCAGCGTTCGGCGAGGAGCGCCATGCGCGCCGATTTGGATTACGACGGGCTGGTGACGCTGGGGGAGCTGCACGAATACGTGTCGCGGCGCGTGATGTGGTATTTGAGCCTGGCGGGCGAGGCGGGCCGGTACGCCCAGAGCGTGCAGGTCTGGCCGGAGGGCCTGGCGGACGTGGTGTTCGCGAGGACGAGGTGAGGGATTAGGCAATAGGCAATAGGAATAGAAATAGAAACAACGGATGATGAAGGGAGATACGGATATGAACCGGGACGAGGCGCTGGAACTGTTGAAGGAGTACAACAGGGAGCCCTTCCACATCGAGCACGGTGTGACCGTGGGCCATGTGATGCGCTGGTATGCCGAAAAGCTGGGCTACGGCGACGAGGCGGACTTCTGGGAGACGGTGGGCATACTGCACGACCTGGACTTTGAGCAATGGCCCGAGGAGCATTGCCACCGGGAGCAGCAGCTGATGGCGGAGCGGGGGCTGGCCCCCAGGCTGATCCGCGCCGCGGCCAGTCATGGCTGGGGCGTCAGCTTTGACGACCTTCCCAGGCCCGAGCATGAGATGGAAAAGGTGCTGTTCGCCGCTGACGAGCTGACCGGCATCATCGGCGCGGCGGCCCTGATGCGGCCCTCAAAGAGCTGCGCGGACATGGAGCTGAAGAGCCTGAAGAAGTACAAGGACAAGCGGTTCGCCGCCGGGTGCAGCCGGGACGTGATCGCCCGGGGCGCGGAGCTGCTGGGCTGGGAGCTGGACAGGCTGCTGCAGGACACCCTGGATGCTATGAAGGCATACGCGGAATAAAAACAGTTGGTATAATACTGTGGAATTGCGAGAGTAAGGGGCTGTCTCATTCTGAGACAGCCCCATTTGGCTATCTGCCCTTGCCCAGCCTGACCCGCATGGGCTTGGCGGGGGGCGTGTAGGTGAAATCGGGGACGATGGCCGGCGTCGCGACGTCAGTGTCCGTCGCGGGCGCCGTCGGGGCCGGGACTTCCGGCGTGGGCGCTGCTGCTTCCACGGTCGCAGGCGCTTCCACGGGCGCGGGGATGCCCTCGGGCGCTGTCGCGGGGGTCTCGGCCTCCGAGGGGGCCCCGACCTCGACGCGGTCCTCGCCGTTCAGCACGGAGTCGTCGGTCATGCCGGCGGCTTCCTTGATCATCTGGATCTCCCGGGCCTTCATGGTCTTGCCGTTCACCAGGTCGTAGAGCACGGGCACCACGAACAGCGTCATCAGCGTGGCGTAGGCCAGGCCGCCGATGGACACCAGGGCCATGGGCTGCATCATCTCCGCGCCCATGCCGCGCCCCATCGCCATGGTGGACATGCCCAGGATGGTGGTCAGCGCCGTCATCAGTATGGGCCTCAGGCGGATGCGACCCGTCTCGATGAGGGCCTCCCGCTTTTCCATGCCGCCGATGCGCAGCTGGTTCACGCAGTCGATGAACACGATGCCGTTGTTCACCACCACGCCGCTGAGTACCAGGAAGCCCAGCATGCTGACGATGGACAGGTCCATGCCGGTGATCAGCAGGCCCAGCAGGCCGCCGGTGAAGGCCAGCGGAATGGTGAACATGACGATGATGGGGGACTTGAAGGACTGGAACTGGGCCACCATGATCAAAAAGATGAACAGCACGGCCAGCAGCACCATCGTGATCAGGTCCTTCATAATGCCCATGACGGTCTCGTTTTCGCCGGTGAGCGCGACGCTGTAGCCGGCGGGGATGTCGTAGTCCTTCAGCTTCGCTTCAAAGGCGTCGCTGACAAGATTGGCGCTGTAGCCCTCGGCGATGCCGAACGACACCGTGACCAGGCGGCGCTGGCTGGCGCGGTTGATGGTGGACAGGCTGTTGGCGTCGCGCACCTCGGCCACGTCGCCAATGCGCACCATCTTGTCCTCCGTCTCGCCGTCCACCTCGATCTCCAGGTCCTCCACTTCTTCGGGGGTGATCTCGGCGTTGGCGGCGTCGGACAGGTAGACGCCGAGCTCCTTGCCGTCGAAGGTCACTTTGGTGATCTCTGTGCGGCCCGAAATCTTCTGGGCCACGAACTGGAACACCTGGGCGGTGGTCAGGCCCTGGTCGATGGCCTTTTCCTTGTCCACCTCGATGCGCAGCTCCGGCACGGCGTCTTCCAGACCGTCGTCCACGTCGATCACGCCATCGGTGCCGCGGGCCAGCTCGGCCACGTCCAGGGCGATGGCCTGCAGGGTGTCGATGTCGTCGCCGGTGATCTCGGCGGAGATGCCGCTGCCGGTCATCATGGAGAGGTCCATGGTGCTGGCCTGGACGGACAGGTCCGCAGCGTGCTTTTCGCCGATGGCGCTCATATCCCGGGCGATGTCGACGTTTTTGCGCCCCTGTGTTTCATCGATGATGATATAATAGCTCATGCCGCTGCCGCCCGTCAGGCCGGACAGCATGCTGCCGCCGCCCATCAGGCCCACGCTTTCAACGCCCTTCACCTGCATCATGTCGTCCATGATGGCCAGGGCCTGGTCCTTTTGCTGGGCGTCGGTCATTTCGGGGTTGAAGCTCAAATCGGCGCTCATCTGGCGGCTGCTGACTTCGGGCATGAAGGAAATGCCCATCTTCGGCACCTGCAGGGCCGAGAACGCCAGCAATCCCAGCGCCGCCAGCAGCACCAGCGGCTTGACACGCAGCGCGCCGCTGAGCAGCGCGGTGTAGCCCCGCTGGATCACGCTGAAAATGCGGTGGCTCCTGGGCTTGGAGTGGCGCATCAGGAACGAGCACATGGCGGGTACCACCGTCATGGCCACAAGCAGGCTGGCCAGCAGCGAAAACGCGATGGTCAGGCCCATGTCCGAGAACAGGTCGCGGGCCATGCCGTGGGTGAACACGATGGGCAGGAACACGCAGATGGTGGTGAGCGTGGAGGCCATCAGCGCGCCGGCGACCGACTTCACGCCCTCCACGCAGGCGCGCAGCAGGGGAACCCCCTCCTCGTCGTGGAGGCGGTAGATGTTTTCGATGGCCACGATGGAGTTATCCACCAGCATGCCGATGCCCAACCCCAGGCCGGACAGCGACAACACGTTCAGCGTGATGCCGGTGAAGTACATGCACACGAACGCGATGACCACGCTGATGGGGATGGAGAAGGCCACGGTGAGCGTGGGCCGAAGGTCCATCAAAAACAGCAGCAGGATCAGTATCGCCAGGCCGCCGCCGGAGACCAGGTTGTTCAGTACGGAATCGACGATGATGTTGATGTATTCGCCCTGGTTCATCAGGTCGACGATGTGCAGGTTCGGGTTCGCGGCCATCAGCTCGTCGGCGCGCTTCAGCACGGACTCGGCCACGCCGGCGGTGGAATAGGTGGACTGCTTGTTCAGCGACAGCAGGATGCCGTCGGAGCCGTTCAGCTTGGTGAACACCTCGTCGTGGTTGTCGGCCAACTCCACCCGGGCCACGTCCAGCAGGCGCACCTCGTCGATGGAATCCAGCCCCAGTTCAAACAGCTTCATCCGGCGCAGGCTGTCCAGGGATTTGAACTTGTCGCCCACGCGCACCAGCACCTGCTCGTTTTCCGCGTCATAGACGTAGCCGGCGGGCATGGAGAAGTTCTGCGCGCCGATGAGCCCGGCCACCATCTGCACGGTGATGACGCCGTCCAGGCCGGCGTTTTCCAGGGCCTCGTCCCGCTTGTCGTTGAATTCCTTGCGGGCCTTGGCCAGCTCCGCCTCGCCCTCGGCGATCTTGGAGGCGGCCTGGGCAAAGCCGCTTGCAGCCTGCCTGCGGGCGTCCTGCAGCTTGTCCTTGGCGTCGGACAGCTTGGTGTCCTCGTCGATGCCCTCGATGTAGCCGCCGGGGATGATGCCCTGCTTGAGCTTGTCCAGCGTGTTGTCGATCTGGGCAATGCCGGCGTCCAGCTGCTCGAGGCCTGCCTTGGCCTGGTCGTACTGCTCGTTCAGAGCATCGGGATCCTCCGCCATGGCCAGGGCCTTGTACTGGTCGCTGTTTTCAAAGGCGTCGATCTGCGCCTGGAGCTGGGCGATCTGCTGGCGGTAGGTGGCGGGGTCGGCGGCGCCGCTGTCCACGAGTTGGTCCATGCCGGTTTGCTCGGCCCGCAGCAGGGCAATGCGCGCGTCCAGCGAGTCGATCTGGCGCTGGGCCTCGGCCTTGCGGCTCTCCACGTCGGCGTTTTCGTCCTCGGCGGCGGCAAGGGCTTCGCGCTTGGCCTCAAGACTTGCGGTGTCGCTGGTCAGGCTGCTTTCAAGGTTCGAGACCTTATCCGCCTGGGCACTGATGTCGGATTCAAGCTGGCTGAGGCTGCTCTGGGCGGCGCTCAGCTGGCTGCGCAGGGCGTCCAGGCCGCCGTCCTCGGCCAGCGCCCGGAAGGGGCTGTAGCCGGAGAGGGCCTCGGCGTTCGCGGGCTCGGCGGGATCGGATGCCGGTTCCTCAGACGCTCTGTCGTCGCTCGGGATCGCCGCGCCGGCGGGCTGCTGGCCTTCCGGCGTCGTGGGCTCGGAAGCATCGGATTGCGCGGGATTGTTCGCCGGATTGGAGGGATTCGCCGGATCGCTCTGGTCGGGGCTGCCTTCCGGGTCGGGATCGTTGCCGTCCTGATCGGGATTATCGTCCGGGTCGGGGTTGTCGTCCGGGTCGGGATCGTCGCCGGAGCTTCCGCCTGCGGCGTCGATCTGGCGCTGCAGGTCCGCGATCTGGCTTTGCAGCGATTGGCGCTGGCCCTCCAGTTCAGAAAGGCGCGCCTTGGCGCTGTCCAGGTCAGCCCGGTCCGCGTCCACAGCGCTTTCCAGCGCGGCGACTTCGCCCCTGAGCGCGTCGGCGTCCAACAGGTCCAGGTCGTTCAGATACTGCTGCTGGGCGTCGCGCTGGGCGGTCAGCTCCTGAATCTGGTTTTGAATATCGCTTCGAGTGGCGTCGATGGCGTCGGTGGGGATGCCGTTGTCCTCGGCCTCCTGCAGCTTCTGCTGCAGCGTTCCCAGCTGGCTTTTAAGATCGGCCAGCTTTTGCCGGGCCGTCTTCAAGGCGGCGCGCTGGAGGGGAGTCATGTCCTTTAAGCTCTCCATGGCCTGAATGGCCTGGTTCAGCTGATCCCGCTGCCTGGCCAGCTCGTCCCGCTGGGACTGCAGCTGCTGGATGGCGGGCTCGATCTTGTCGGCGCCCTCGTTGATGGCGGTCAGGGCGTCGTCAATCTGGCGATAGACCTGCTGCCGCGCCCGGGCCAGCTGGCGCTTGCCGTCGGACAGCTGGGCCTGGGCATCGTCCAGCTGGCGCTCCACGTCCGCAAGCTCCGAGTCCACTTCCTCCAATATGGCGCTGTTGAGCACGTCGATGCGCTTCTGTTCGATGACCACGTCCACCCGCTGCTCGATCAGGCCGGAGGCGGTGGCGGAGGCCACGCCGTTCAGGCTCTCAAAGGAGGGGATCAGCTCGTCCTCCACATAGTCCGACAGGGCGATGATGTCCATGTCGTCCCGGGAGACGGAGAGTATGGCCACGGGCAGCATGTCCGGGTTCAGTTTCATGGCCACGGGCGCGCCGATGGCGTCGTCCCAGCCGCCGCGCAGCTGGTCCAGCCGCGAGGACAGCTCGATCAGGGCGGTGTCCATATTGGCGCCGTCGTTGAACTGCATGATGACCACGGACACGTTGTCCCGGGAGGAGGACGTGATCTTCTTGACGTCCGTGAGCGTGGCAAAGGCGGCCTCCATGGGCCGGGTGACGTCGGTCTCCACCTGCTCCGGCGTGGCGCCGACATAGGTGGTGTAGACCACCACGTAGGGCAGGTTCATGCTGGGCAGCAGGTCGGTAGTCATGTTCTGGAAGGATATGTATCCCAGCACGACCACCAATATGATGCCCACGATGACCGTATATGGCTTTTTGACGCTGTATTTAGAAAGCATGCCGCGCCTCCCGAAGGCTGTGAAGGATATATTGGGTTCATATAATACGATTCTATATCAAATATATGAACCAAATATTAACAAATCGCCGCAATCA
>CAMVBO010000035.1 GCA_947165745.1 uncultured Clostridia bacterium
GCTGGGAATATTATAAAATCAGGAAAGATCAAAGTCAATAAACAAACATCGCATGATTTGTGAACGAATTGAAAACGCTGCGGGCAAATGCCCGCAGCGTTTTCAATTCGCTTTGTCAACCCTTCTCCCCCGCCCGGTTCAGCAGGAAGCCCAGGCCTGCGCCCACGGCGCCGCCGGCGATGTGGGCCATGTAGGACACGTTGTCCCGCACGGTGATGGCCTGCCAGACCTGCTGGCCGATGTAGAGGATGGCCACCAGAATGAACGTGACGGGGATCGCGCCGTCGCCGGTGCGGGTGATGGAGGACAGCAGGATCATCGCGAACACGATGCCGCTGGCCCCCAGCAGCATGGTGGAGGGAAAGAAGATGAAGTTGGCCAGCCCGGTGAGCAGCGCCGTCGCCAGCATCACCAGAATCAGGTTCACCGAACCGTGCTTCTCCTCCAGCATCGGCCCCACCAGCAGAATGTACATCATGTTGTTCATCAGGTGGTTCCAATCGGCGTGGCCGAACACGTGGCATACCATGCGCAGCCAGGTGAGCGGGTTTGACAGCGGCGCGCGATAGACGCTGAACAGCAGGCGGTTGCTCTCGCCGTTGGTGATTCCGTTCAGCACCATCGCCACCAGGCAAATGCCCGCGAAGCCCAGCACTGCCGGGGAATTGAACGCCAGGCGAAACCCCCGGCGGGAGGATGATGTGGTCATGGGTTTGGTTCCTTTCTGGGCCGTAAGATTTATGAAATGCGCTTAACCGGCGGAACGTTGGCGCTTCCCTCGCACAGGGGCCGCAACGTCTCCCGCCGGATTGGGCGCGGCGCGACACGGCGATGGCGCGTCATCTGATCTCCCTCACGGAGACACCCTCCCGCCTGGCGATTTCCGCCAGGTCCTCGAACTCCGGCTTGACGCGCTCCACGCCGTAACCGTGGGAGCGCTTGGCCCGCACCGGGCCATAAGCGGTGTCGAGAGTGAGCGCCTCGCGATCCAGCGTATACCGGCGCAGCGTCTGGCCGCGCACGCCGATGGTGGTCGTGTGCTTCAGCATCAGCGCGGCAAAATCCTTCTCCTGTTCAGGTCGGCACAGGCAGGCCAGCAGCGTGCCCGGGCGGCCCTTTTTCATCTGGATGGCCTCCGTCCACACGTCCAGCGCCCCTGCCTCGCGCAGCGCGTCGGCGGCGAAGGCGATCTCCTCGCCGGTCATGTCGTCCAGGTTGCACTTAAGCTCGCTGGCCTCGCCGGCTGTCTCCTCCGTCTCGCCCAGCAGCGCGCGCACGCAGTTGGCCCATTCAAAGTCCTTGGTGCCCATGCCGTAGCCGATCTTCTCCACAGCCATGGCGGGCATGGGGCCGAACGCGTCCGCGAAATGCTTGAGCAGCGCCGCGCCCGTGGGGGTGCACAGCTCGCCGCGGATCGCGCCGCCATAGATGGGCACGCCCGACAGGATCCTGGCCGTGGCCGGGGCGGGCACCGGCAGCACGCCGTGGGCGCAGCGCACCTGGCCGCTGCCCACGTGCACAGGCGAAACCACGATCCTCTCCGGCGCGATCTCCGCCAGCAGCGCGCACACGCCCACCACGTCCGCCACCGCGTCCAGCGTGCCCACCTCGTGGAAGTGGATGTGCTCGATGGGTTCGCCGTGGACCTCCGACTCCGCCCGGGCGATCAGCCCGTACACCGCCGCCGCGTTCTGCTTCACCGCGTCCGATACCGGCAGGCCGTCGATGATCGCGCGAATGTCGCCCAAATGGGCGTGGTGGTGAGTGTGGAATGTGGAATGGTCGTGTTGAGTGTGGAGTGTGGAGTGTGGAGTGTGGAGTTCAGAGTGCTCGTGGTTATGGTCGTGATCGTGATGATGCTCGTGGTCATGGTCGTGATGATGCTCGTGGTCATGGTCATGCCCGTGGTCGTGCTCGTGGTCGTACACGTCCTCGCTGACCTCTTCCTCGCCGTCCACGGTCACGGCGATGTGGGTGCCCGTGACGCCACACTTCACGGCGGCCTGCCGCTCAAAGCGCACGCCGGGGATGCCCAGTGCATTCATGCGGTCGATGAAATCCCCGGGGTTGCCGATCAGCTCCGACAGCGCGGACATCAGCATGTCCCCCGCCGCGCCCATGTTGCATTCGATGTAAAGCGTCTTCATTTCATTTCTCCATTGTGGATATTTACAGCGGGTCACGTTTCCTTGAAAGGGGAGGCATGGTCACTGCCCTTGCAGGCTCGCGCCAGCCACTATTCCTACTCCCTGCTCCCTACTCCCTCCATCTGGTTGATCCGATTGGCCAGGAAGCCGGCACCGAAGCCGTTGTCGATGTTCACGACGCTGATGCCGCTGGCGCAGGAATTCAGCATGGAGAGCAGCGCGGAGAGCCCGCCGAAGTTGGCCCCGTAGCCCACGGAGGTGGGCACGGCGATCACCGGGCAGTCCACCAGCCCGCCGATCACGCTGGCCAGCGCGCCCTCCATGCCCGCCACAGCCACCACCGCCCGGGCTGATTGCAGCTCGTCCATGTGGGACAACAGCCGGTGCAGCCCCGCCACGCCCACGTCATATAGCCGCGTGACCCGGCTGCCCAGGCACTCGGCGGTCAGGGCCGCCTCCTCGCACACGGGCAGATCGCTGGTGCCGCCGGAGGCCACCACCACGCTGCCCACAAGCCGTTTTTCTACCTTATTGGCGATGCCCACCCGGCAGATCGGGTCATAGAACAGCGGCGCGGACCCAGCCACGAATTCCGCCTTTTCCGGGTCCAAGCGGGTGATGAGGATGTTCTCGCCGCCCGCCGCCAGCATGCGCTCCACGATCCCGGCAATCTGCCCCGCGGTCTTGCCCGCGCCGTAGATCACCTCGCCGGAGCCGTTGCGCAGGCCGCGATGGTGGTCGATCTTGGCGTAGCCGATGTCCTCATAGGGGGCCTGGGCGAACAGGCCCAGCGCCGCCTCCGGGGTCATGTCCCCGGAGCGCACCGCCTTCAGGGCGGAGAGAAGCTGATCTCGATTCATGTTGCCTCCGTCATGGTCCAATGGCTTCCCCTTGAGAGGAAGGCTTTGAGCGCCTTCGCCGTTCAGGCTAAGCTCTTGCAAGTCAAGGAAAAGCAACACAGAAATGCAGTTCAAGACGCCGAAAATGCATCGTTCCGAATTTAGAAACACACTCTAAGCTCTTTCCTTCAAATCCAGCAGCACAGTCTCAAACCACGGCGCAAGGGCTTCGCGGATTGCCTCCCGCGCCTCGACGGCCCTGGGCATCTGCCCGGCGGGCAGCTGGAGCCGGGCGGCGTCGTGGAACAGCCGCACGCGAAAGTCGGTGTAGCCCATCCCGAGCAGCGCGCTTTCCGCACCTTCCACCCGCCGCAGCAGCGCTTCGGTGATGGGCGTGCCGGCGGGAATCCGGGTGGCCAGGCAGGCATAGGCGGGCTTGTCCCAGGTGAACAGCCCCGCCTCGCGGGAGTACCGGCGCACCTGCGCCTTGGTCACGCCGCACAGCCGCAGCGGCGACAGCACCGAAAGCTCATCAAGCGCCCGCATGCCCGGACGGTCCCCGGCATCGTCGGAGGCGTTGGTGCCGTCCATGATGGCGCCGAAGCCGTCGGCGCGGGCCGCGTCGATCAGCGCGGCAAAGATCGCCCGCTTGCAATAATAGCAGCGGTTTTCCGGGTTCGCCCGAACCGCCTCCGCCGACAGCACGTCCAGCGGCACCTCCGTCATCCTGGCGCCCAGCTGATCCGCCAGTCGGCGGGCGTCCGCGCGCTCAAAGGCGGGCTGGAAGGCCGAGCGGGCGTAGTACGCGCCCACGTCGCAGCCGCAGGCTGTGGCGGCATAGAGCAGATAGGCGCTGTCCACTCCGCCGGAAAAGGCCAGCGCCAGCCGGGGATGCTCCCGGAAAAAGGCTTGCAGCGCCTCCGGCACGGCGACGGTTGGTTTCATGGCGATTCCCCTCAGATTGATTTACCGTAATATCATATCACAACGCTCGGATAATTGCAACGCGGACGGCCGCCGGCGCATAAAAAGATTCTTCGGCCCCGCCGCCGCCCCGCTCAGCATGACAGACGAAGCGCGTGTCATGCTGAGCGGAGGCGCAGCCGAAGTCGAAGAATCCGCGTCCTTATCCGATTGTCACAGCCATCAGCCCGCCACGTTCAGCTTCACGGGCACGCGGCTGGTCAGCTGGACCTCGCCCTTTTCATCGTACACGGTGGTGACGGCCAGCGCATCGTAGGTGCCGGGTTCCAGGGTCTTCTCCAGGGTGATGCCCTCGATGACCTCGCCGGGCTTCAGCGCGTCGGAGGTGTAGATGGTCTCGCCGTCCAGCACCAGGCTCAGCGTGGCGGCATTGCCGGACAGGGCGCTGTTGGCGTACTGCCAGGTGGCGGTCACGCCGTCCTCGGCCACCTCGATGGCGTTGTCCACGGCGGTTGCGATGTGAGCCTCGCCGCTGGCGGGATCTCGCTGCACGCGATAGGCCTCCAGCTCGTTCAGGCTCTTCTCGTAGGTCTCCTTGGCGTCGGCCAGCTCGACGCTCTTGGCCTCGGCCTCGGCTTCAACCGCGCTGAGCTGCTGCTGCAGCTCGGTCAGCTGGGCGGCGTCGGTCTCCGCCTGGGCGCCCAGGGTCTCGATCTGCGCGTTCAGATCGTCGATGGTGGACAGCTTCTCCACCAGTTCGCCGGACAGCTGCTGTACCTCGGTCTCGGCGGCCTCCAGCCGGGCCTGCACCGCCGACAGGTCGTCATCGCCCGCGTCGGCCTCCTCCGGCAGAACCTCGGTCAGCTGCTGCTCGATGGCCTTGAGGGCCTCGGCCTGCTCCTCGACGGTCTTGGTCTCGTCCTCCATGATGGTGGCAACTTCCGCCTTCAGGCCGTCCAGATCCACCGCGGCCACGGCTTTGGGCACTGTGCTGCCCGCCTGCAGGCCGGCGATCCGGACCAGCTGGTTTTCCACTGCGGCAACCGTCGTGGTCAGGGCTTCCTTGTCCGCGTCCTTGTCCTGATCTTCCGGCTTGGCTTCGACCGCGTCTCCGCCTTCCGGCTTGGCCTCGACCGCGTCTCCGCCTTCCGGCTTGGCTTCGACCGCGTCTCCGCCTTCCGGCTTGGCCTCGGTCTTCCCCTCGCCCTCCGGCTTCTGGGCATCAGCCTTGTCAGCGTTCTGCGCTTCGATGGCGGCAGCCTTCTCGCCGACGGTGCTCTCCAGCTCGCTGATCTTTGCATGCGCCTCGCCGGCGGCAGTCTCCAGCTCGCTGATCTTTGCCTGTGCCTCGCCGGCGGCAGTCTCCAGCTCGCTGATCTTTGCCTGGGCTTCGCTGGCGGCGGTCTCCAGGGTCTGGATGGCGGCGTCCTTCTCGCCGGCTGCAGTCTCCAGCTCGCTGATCTTTGCCTGGGCTTCGCCGGCGGCGGTCTCCAGGGTCTGGATGGCGGCGTCCTTCTCGCTGACGGCGCTCTCCAGCTCGCTGATCTTCGCCTGGGCTTCGCCGGCGGCGGTCTCCAGCTCCGTCACCCGCTCGTTGGCCTGGGTCAATTCGCCCTGCAGCTGCTCGGCGGCGGCCTTGCCGCTCTCCACCTCGCCGGTGAGGGTCTCGACGTTGGCCTGGGCCTCGGTCAGCTGTCCGCTGACGGTCTCATAGTCCGTGCGGGCGGCGTCCAGATCCGCCTTCGCGGCGTCCAGGTTCGCCTGCAGGGCCGCGGAATTCTCCTGCTCCTCGGTCAGCTGCGCCATGGTGTTGGAAAGGGTTTCCTTGCTGGCGTTCAGCTTGTTGTTGAACAGCAGTATGGCGACGATGGCGAGCACCAACAGCACCAACAGCACGATCTGCCAGATTTTGCTTTTGGAATTCATAGAACAGCCTCCCCGTATATCTACATATCTCTGATTCTATTATAACATGAAACGCCGCCCGTGAACAGCCCCCCGGACAACTTTTTCGCCATCAAATCTCGTCGATGATCGCGCCGCCCAGGCAGACCCGGCCCTGATAGAACACCGCCGACTGTCCCGGGGTCACGGCGCGCTGGGCCACGGGAAATTCCATATGCGCCCGGCCGTCCTTCAGCGTCAGACGGCATTCCTGCAAAGGCTGGCGGTGGCGCAGCCGCACCTGGCAGCTGTACGCCGTTCCCTCGCCCACCGGCGGATGGCCCGCCAGCCAGGTCAGATCGCTGCCCGCAGCCTCGTGGCTGTAGAGCAGGGCCTCGTCCTCGCCCTGGTGCACCACCAGCACGTTGTTCTTCAAATCCTTCTTCACCACGAACCAGCGCTGGCCGTTGCCGCCCCCGCCGATGCCCAGGCCCCGGCGCTGGCCGAGGGTATAGTACATCAGGCCGTCGTGGCGGCCCACCCGCCTGCCGTCGGTGGTCACCATGTCCCCGGGCTGGGCCGGCAGAAAGCCGGACAGGAATTGCTTGAAGTTGCGCTCGCCGATGAAGCACACGCCGGTGGAATCCTTCTTCTCGCTGACGGGAATGCCCGCCTCCCGGGCAATTTGACGGATCTCCGCCTTCATCAGCCCGCCCACCGGAAACATCGCCCTGGAAAGCGCCCGCTGGTCGATCATGTACAGAAAATAAGTCTGGTCCTTGTTCTCGTCCGCCGCCCGCAGCAGCCGATACTCGCCCTCCGCCTGATCGATGCCGGCGAAGTGGCCGGTGACCAGCTTCTCCGCGCCCAGCTTCTCCGCGAAATCCAGGAACACGTTGAACTTGATCTCCCTGTTGCACAGCACATCCGGGTTGGGGGTGCGGCCCTTTTTGTACTCCTCCAGGAAATGGTCGAACACCCGCTCGCGATACTCCCGGGCAAAGTTCACGGAGTAATAGGGGATGTCCAGCCTGTCGCACACGGCGCGCACGTCGGCCCAGTCGGCCTCGCTGGTGCAGACGCCGTTTTCGTCCTTTTCCTCCCAGTTCTTCATAAACACGCCGATCACCTCGTGACCGGCCCGCTTCATCAGCAGCGCCGCCACCGAGCTGTCCACGCCGCCGGACATGCCAACCACTACGCGCATCCAAAACCCTCCATACAGGCAATCTTTCACAGGATTACAGCCGTCCCGGGAACGCGGGCAAGTCAAAAGCCTTCCCCAAAGGGGGAGGCTTTTGGCAGTGCTACGACACCAGCACCTCGGTCTCCAGGCCGCTGTCGTCGCCCTCGGGTTCCACCAGCACGGTCTTCTGCTGCATGCCGATGATCTTCCACTCGCCGCCGACCTTCACCAGCGTCACGTCGTACCGGCCGCCCACCCAGCGGGGAATCCGCTCGGAGACCTCGCTGCGGCGGGAGGAGATGACCTTCCCGGTGATGGTGGGCACGCGCTCCACCACGGTGCAGTTGGCGTAATTGTCCCAGGGCCAGGCCCACAGCTTTTCAATGGTCAGCTGATAGTCGAAGCCGGTGATGTTGTAATCTGAATAGGCGCTCATGCCGTTCAGCGCGCCCGCCAGCGCCTCGTCCGCGATCAGGAAGTCGGCGTGGAAGTACTTGTTCAATTCCTCGGCCTGCTGGCGGGTGAGGATCACGTCCACCCGCTTCTCCATGCCGTCGTTCAGCACCACATAGATGTTGGCGCCGTTCAGAGCCATGAAGAAGCCGCAGACCAGCATGCCCAGCAGCACGCAGATCAATATCATCTTCCCGGCGATAAACCAGGTCAGGCGTCTAATGTATTGCACGGTATCAATCTCCTGTGTTTTCCAGTATATTCTTCAGCTGCTGGATCATCTGCTCGTCCGTGAGGCGGAACTTGAACACCACCCGGCGGGAGGCGTCCATGTCCTCCTGGCCGTTTTCATCCAGCACCGGGTCGCTGAAGGAGCGGCCGTTGGCTGTGGTCACCCGGCGCAGCTGGGTCTTCTGGGCGGTGCTGATGGCGTGATAGTCGTCGTCCAGCACATAGCTGGCCACCGCCAGCGCGCGCTGCTGGGACAGCTCCAGGTTGTCGATGTAGCTGCCCAGGGAGTCGGTATGGCCCTCGATGATGATCTCGGACACATAGTCGCGGTACTCGTCGGAAAACAGCACCTTCAGATACACCGGCAGGAAGCGGTCGATGAACCGCTCGCCCCGCTCGGACAGGTTGTGCTTGCCCAGTTCAAACAGCACGTCGGATTCCAGGGCGATGGAGCCGTTGGCCGGGTCCACCTGGGCGGAAATGCTGGCGTCCTTTAATGCGCCGGACAGGGACGTGATGATCCGGGTACGCAGACCCACCAGGGCCTCCAGCTGCTGCTGCTGGACATCCAGGGCCTTTTGCTGGGCGTCGATCTGGGTCTGCTGGTTTCCCAGCTGGATGCTGAGGGCGTCCAGCTGCTCCTTCTGGGCGGCGATCTCGTCCTCCTTCTCCTGCACCAGCGACTGGGCGGCGTTCAGCTCCTCCTGCTGGGAAGCGAGGATGCTCTGGGCGTCGTTCAGGTCGGCCTGGGCGGCGTTCAGCCGGATCTGCTGGGCCACCATCTGGGCTTCGGTCTCGCTCAGCTTGGCCCGCTGTTCGTCCAGAGAGGCGTTGGCCTGGTCCAGGTCGAACTGCTGGCGGGCGATCTCCGCCATGTTGATTTCATACATGTCGAAATACTGATACATGATATAGAACATGATCAGTATGAATATCAGCAACAGCGCGCTCATCAAATCCGAAAAGCTGAGCCACTGCACCCCGCTGCCCCCCGGGCGGCGATGGGATACGTGCTGGCGAGTGTTGCGCATGGGGTACTTCCTTTCATGCGATTATGGAGGCTCTGGCAGTATCAGGGAAAACGACCTCTTCCGTCATTTGCTGCGCAAATGGCACCTTCCCCGTCCACATCACCCTCGGTAGATCCGTTCCGCGGTGTCCTCCAGCGCCCGCTGCGCCTGCACCATGGCGTCGGTGAGGCGGTCCACCTGATCCAGGAACCGGTTGTTGGTCTCGGACACGGCGTCGGGCAGGGTGTTCAGCGAACGGGAAATGTTGCTGGCCAGATAGTCCACCCGCTGGGTAAACTGGTTCACATAGTCGCGGTAGGCGTCCATGGTGGTGTTGAACTCCTCCTGAAGCGCCTTGCTGGCCTGCATATGCACCTTTTCGATGCTGGCGGCGGAGCCCCGCAGGTCGTCGGCAGCTTTCTGCATGGCCTCGCCCACCCGGGTGAGGTCCGCCTGCATGGCGCTGACGGTCTTCAGATAGTTGTTTTGCTGGCGGGCCACCAATTCCATCTGCTCCACGCTGGAGGCCACGCGCATATAGGCGTCGTCGGACTGGGCGCGGGCGTCCTTCAGCTGCTGGGCATAGCCGGAAAGGCCGGTGAGGATCTCCCGGCTCAGCTTCTGCATCTGATGCAGGTCCTCCAGGGCGTCCTGCGCGCCGGTCAGGCTGGCCCGCACCACCACGCAGTTCTCCTGCTGCAGGCGGCTGGTCTCGTCCAGCACCTTGCCGAAGTCGGCCAGTTTGGCGCGCATGGACTCGTCCAGGCGATCGGCGAAGCGCTGCATCACCGCGTCCATGAAGCGCATCTGCTCCTTGGTGGAGA
>CAMVBO010000036.1 GCA_947165745.1 uncultured Clostridia bacterium
CCGACGAGATCTACGCCACCTTCGGCGTCAGCTACCGGGCCGAGTTCTCCACCCGCCCGGAGGACTTCATGGGCGACATTGAGGTGTGGAACAAGGCGGAGGCATCCCTCAAGCGCATCCTGGACAAGAAGTACGGCGAGGGCGGCTATGAGATCAACGAGGGCGACGGCGCGTTCTACGGCCCGAAGATCGATTTGCAGATCAAGGACGCCCTGGGCCGCGAGTGGCAGTGCGGCACCATCCAGCTGGACTTCCAGCTGCCCCACAACTTCGGCCTGACCTACGTGGACCAGGACGGCAGCCTGAAGCAGCCCGTGGTGCTGCACCGCGCGCTGTACGGGTCTCTCGAGCGCTTCATCGGCATCATCATCGAAAACTTCAAGGGCGCGTTCCCCTTCTGGCTGAACCCCTATCAGGTGGCCGTGGTGCCCATCCGCACGGAGCACAACGAGTACGCCCGCAAGGTGGCCGAGCGCCTGGAGGACGAGGGCATCCGCGTGGAGGCCGACTACGCCGACGTGAACATGAACACCAAGATCAAGTTCTTCAAGACCATGAAGGACCCCTATATCGTGGTGGTCGGCGACAAGGAAGCCGCCGAGGGCACGGTATCCATCACCGTGCGCGGCCAGAAGCAGCAGCTGCACGACGTGCCGCTTGAGACCCTGGTGAAGATGTGCAACACCATGAACGAGACCCGCTGCCTCGACCTGATCGGCGAGGTGCCGGCGGAATAACCTGCGGCGAGAGCGTCCGACGGCGCTCTCGCCCCTTTTCCATTGAGGGAGCGAGACGATTGCTCCGCGTCAAAGACGCGGAGATTCGATTCAATCGACAGACAAGGAGTGCGTCCATGATCGCTAAATATCCCCCCATGGGCTGGAACAGCTGGGACTGCTACGGCGCGGCGGTGACGGAAGCGCAGGTGCGCGCCAACGCGGAATACATGGCAGAGCATTTGAAGGCATACGGCTGGGAATACGTGGTGGTGGACATCCAGTGGTACCAGCCCACCGCCGTCTCCCACGAATACGAGCCCTTCTCCGACGAGCCGATGGACGGTTACGGCCGCCTGCTGCCGGCGGAAAACCGCTTTCCCAGCGCGAAAGGCGGCGCGGGCTTTGGGCCCCTCGCGGACTATGTGCACAGCCTGGGCCTGAAATTCGGCATCCACATCATGCGGGGCCTGCCGCGGATGGCGGCCCACCGGCGTCTGCCCATACTGAACAGCGATTACCGCTGCGACCAGGCGGCCAACCCCAACTCCGTCTGCGCCTGGAACCCGGACATGTACGGCCTCAAGTGCGACCATCCCGGCGCGAAGGCCTACTACGACAGCATTTTCGCCCTCTATGCCGAATGGGGCGTTGACTATGTCAAGTGCGACGACATCGCCCGGGAATATCCCCACTGCCAGCGGGAGATCGAGCTGATCAGCGAGGCCTGCCGCGCCTGCGGGCGGGACATGGTGCTGAGCCTCTCCCCCGGCCCCGCGCCGCTGGACAGGGCCGAGCACCTGAAAAAACACGCCAACATGTGGCGCGTCACCGACGACTTCTGGGACGACTGGCGGCTGCTCAAGGGCATGTTCGAGCGGGCGGAGAAGTGGTGCGTCCACGCCGCGCCGGGGCACTGGCCGGACGCCGACATGCTGCCCGTGGGCGCGCTGCGCCAGTGCTACGACAGCCACCCCGACGGCCAGTGGACGCGGTTCACCCAGGCGGAGCAGCGCACGATGATGACGCTGTGGTGCATGATGCGCAGCCCCCTGATGGTCGGTGGGGACCTGCCGAAGAACGACGTTTTTACGCTGAACCTGCTCACCAACGCCGATGTGCTCGCCATCGAAAAAGACAGCTGGTGCGCCCATCCGCTGTACACCACGGCGGAGGAATCCGCCTGGATCGCCCCGCGCAAGGACGGCAAGGGCTGCTACGTGGCCGCCTTCAACTTGTCGGACAGGGCGCGGAAGATCAGCGTGAACCCCGCCCTCGTCGAACGCCGCTGCGCCCGCGCCGCCGAACTGTGGACCGGCAAGCCTGCCCGCGGCGGGCAGCTCTCCGCAAAGCTCGCCGCCCACGACACCGCCGTGTGGCGGGTGGAGTATTGATCGGAACAGAAGGACCGGATTGCCACGTCGGGCTTACGCCCTTCTCGCAATGACGCAGAGCGCCTATCAGACGCTGTACGCTGCTGTTGCGCAGTTTGTCATTGCGAGGAGCGAAGCGACGTGGCTATCCGGTTTTCTTCAATCGAATTCGATATTATCCTCCATCACCCGCGCAAACGCCTCCAGCCCCCGCTGGTCTGCCTCGCTGAACCGATCCGGCACCGGGCTGTCGATATCCAGCACGGCCACGACCCTGCCATCCCGGTGAATGGGGACGACGATCTCCGAATTGCTCGCGCTGTCGCAGGCGATGTGGCCGGGAAAGGCGTGCACGTCCGGCACGCGCTGGGTCTCGTCCCGCGCCACCGCCGTGCCGCAAACGCCCTTGCTCACCGGGATGCGCACGCAGGCCACCTTGCCCTGGAACGGCCCCAGCACCAGCTCGTCTCCACGGATCAGGTAAAACCCCGCCCAGTTCAAATCATTCATGGAATGGTACAACAGCGCGGCGGCGTTGGCCATCAGCGGCACATACCACCGCTTCTCCTCCGCCAGCCCCTTCAGTTGCGCGCAAAGCAGCTCGTAATTCATAACCCTACCCACCCTTCCGGTTTCTGACCCCATCATATAGAAGGATCGCCCCTTTGTCAAATGAAAAATCTGCGTGAATTCACGCCTTCGTCAATCAAAAATGCTTGACATCACCGTCAAAACCTCCTATAATATACAGGCTGTCAAGCAAAATGGCTTGCTTCGGAGGCGCGGTATGGCGGACATGGAGGAACGGGTAGAGCTGAATTACCTGCTGGACTTCTATGGCCCGCTGCTGACGGCACACCGGCAGGAGGTCATGCGGCTGTACTGCGAGGAGGACCTCTCCCAGCAGGAGATCGCGGACCAGCTGGCCATCACCCGCCAGGGCGTGTTCGACACGCTGGCGAAGGCGCGGAAGCAGCTGACGGCCTATGAGGACAAGCTGGGGCTGGTGAAGCGCCACCGGGCGCAGACCGAAGCCGCGGAGCAGTGCCTCGAGGCGCTTTCGCGGGTGCACCCCTCGCCCGGGGACGCCCCGGCCATCGAGGCGGCGCGGCGGGCGCTGGAGAACATCATCCCCAAGGATTGACAGACGACATCTGGAGGATAATCCATGGCATTCGAGGGATTGACCGACAAGCTGCAAGGCGCGTTCAAAAAGCTGAACAGCAAGGGCAAGCTGAACGAGGCCGACGTCAAGGCCGCGATGCGCGAAGTGCGCATGGCGCTGCTGGAGGCCGACGTGAACTACCTGGTGGTAAAGGATTTCGTCAAGAAGGTCACGGAGCGGGCCGTCGGCGCGGACATCATGCAGAGCCTCACGCCCGGCCAGCAGGTCATCAAGATCGTCAACGAGGAATTGACGGATCTGATGGGCGGCACCAACGCCAAGCTGACCTACTCCCCCCAGGCGCCCACGATCTACATGATGGCCGGCCTGCAGGGCGCGGGCAAGACCACCATGTGCGCCAAGCTGGGCAACATGCTCAAAAAGGACAACAAAAAACCCCTGCTGGTGGCCTGCGACGTGTATCGTCCCGCCGCCATCAAGCAGCTGCAGGTCGTCGGCGAGCAGGTGGGCGTGGAGGTGTTCGAGCGCGGCCAGGGCAATCCCGTTGAAATCGCCAAGGAAGCCGTGGAGTACGCCCGGTACTACGGCCGCGACCCGGTGATCATCGATACCGCCGGCCGGCTGCACATCGATGAAAACCTGATGCAGGAGCTGCGCGACGTGCGCGCGGCGGTCAAGCCCAAGGAGATCCTGCTGGTGGTGGACGCCATGACCGGCCAGGACGCCGTGAACGTGGCCAAGACCTTCAACGAACAGCTGGGCGTGGACGGCGTGATCCTCACCAAGCTGGACGGCGACACCCGCGGCGGCGCGGCCATCAGCGTGCGCGCGGTGACGGGCAAGCCCATCAAGTTCTCCGGCATCGGCGAAAAGCTGACGGACATCGAGCCCTTCCACCCGGACCGCATGGCTTCCCGCATCCTGGGCATGGGCGACGTGCTGACGCTGATCGACAAGGCCCAGGAAAACTTCGACGAGAAGCAGGCCCTGGACCTGACCCGCAAGATGCGCACCAATTCCTTCACCCTGGAGGATTATCTGGAGCAGCTGAAGCAGATGAACAAGATGGGGTCGATCACGGATCTGCTCAAGATGATCCCCGGCCTCGGCAGCAAGATCAAGGATGTGGACATCGACGAAGAGCAGGTGTCCAAAGCCCAGAAGAAGAACGAGGCCATCATCCTGTCCATGACGCGCATGGAGCGACGCAACCCCGACATCCTGAACGGCTCCCGCAAGCGGCGCGTGGCCGCCGGCAGCGGCACCACCGTACAGGACGTGAACCTGCTGCTGAAGCAGTTTGAACAGGCCCGCACCATGATGAAGAGCATGATGGGCGGCGGCAAGCGCGGCAGGATGCGCCTCCCGTTCGGGAAGATGCCGAAGTTCTGATTTGCGGGGCAAATCAGAAGAGGGATTAGGGAAGAGGGATTAGGGATTAGACAATGATTTACAGTCAACAATCCCCGTCTCCCTCACGGTTTGTTGAACCGTTGCTGTCGAATCGCGCGGCAGCCACTATCCCTAATCCCTAGTCCCTAGTCCCTAATCCCTAGTCCCTACTCCCTCAATAAATCCGGTACACCACCGTATTTATACACCAACATTCGATAATCATTAAGGAGGACACTCACAATGGTCAAGATTCGTCTGAAGAGAATGGGTATGAAGAAAAAGCCCTTCTATCGCCTGGTTGTCACCGACAGCCGCAACCCCCGCGACGGCCGCTTCATCGAGGAGATCGGCTACTACAACCCCGTTTCCGAGCCCGTGGAGATGAAGATCAACGACGAGCGCGCCAAGTACTGGCTCGGCGTGGGCGCCCAGCCCACCGACACCGTCCGCGCGCTGCTTAAGAAGGGCGGAGTCCTGTAATCATGGTTGAATTGGTCAAGTATATCGCCCAGGCCCTGGTGGAAAAGCCGGAGGCCGTGGATGTGCGCGAGGTGGAGAACGAGGACAGCATCGTCATCGAGCTTCGCGTGGATCCCGATGACATGGGCAAGGTCATCGGCAAGCAGGGCCGCATCGCCAAGGCGATCCGCACGGTGGTCAAGGCCGCGTCGGTCAAGACCTCAAAGCCCGTGTTTGTGGAAATCATTTGATTTCACTTCTCACAGGGAGGGTATCTGCCCTCCCTGTTTTTTATGCCCCAATAATGATTTTTTATAATTCATCCTGTTTTGTCCATCGTTGACCTTTTGTCGCGATCCCGCCGTTTTGCCGGGTTTGCCATGTCGAACCCCCTCTGAATCCATCGGAATTCGATTTCTGCAAATTCCGCCGCCCGGATGGCCCCAGCCCCGAAATATGAAAGTTACCTCGTGTTAATTTGCATTTTTGGGAACGCAACTTGCAGTTTTTGATAACTAACCGCTTCTGTTAGTGGTATTTAACCGCTTTTTTTGACAAAAATGCATTTTAGGCAAACGGGATATTGCATTTTGGGCGTTCAGGGTGTATAATGATTTCAACGAAAAAACAGGAGGTACTTATCATGGCTTATCAGATCAGTGACGAGTGCATCGCCTGCGGCGCGTGCGCTGAGGAATGCCCCGTTTCCGCCATCTCCGAGGGCGATGGCAAGTTCAACATCGACGCTGACACCTGTGTGTCCTGCGGCGCTTGCGCCGGCGTATGCCCCGTGGGCGCTCCCGCCGAGGCGTAATTGAACGGAACAAATCAAAACCCCGTTTCGGCGGGGTTTTTGTTGTCCCGCGGCCCTCGCCAGGCCTTGTGAAACGCCCATTTGCGGCAAACCTTCACATTATCTTGCAAATCATTTTCGATATTCTTACAATTATATTCACCGGCAGGAAAACAGATGGCCAAATAGAATTTTTAACAGGTGGGTCTGTCTATGGGTTTTTGGAATCCATGCGGCCCGCCTACCAAAGACGATCGAGGCCATCATGCAAATGACGAAGCTGAGGAACATGGCAAACGCCTGCGCGCGCGCGTGGATTGCGGCGCTGGCGCTGTTGTTGTGCCTGGGCGCGTTCTCCGGCGGCGCGCTGGCGGAGGCGGACGGCATGGTCCGCGTGAAGCTGGCCCGACTGGGCTCGCCCCAGCGGATCGAAATGGTGGCCGACTGCGACTACTACCTTGCCGACGATCCCTCGGTGCGCCTGCCCGCGGGCACGGGCATCGCCATTGCCGCCCAGGACGGCAGTCTGACGCTCACCGCCGGGAATCGGGCGATTCCCCTGGGGGCCTCGGCCCAGCTGATGCGCAGCGTGCCCGGAAACACCGGCGCGCAATTCACCTTCCCGGCCCTGTCCGGCCGCTTCTGCGGCGATCTGGGCTTCTCCGTCAACGGCGATGTCATCACCACGGTGCTGCGCGTCTATGTGGAGGACTACCTCTACGGCGTGGTGGGCTATGAGATGGCCCCCACCAGCGGCCTGGAGGCGTTGAAGGCCCAGGCCATCGTGGCCCGGAACTACGCTCTGCGCCAGAAAAGCGCCCGCGCGAACGCCGCCTACGACCTGATCGACTCCGGCGACGCGCTGAGCTATCGCGGCTTCAACAGCGCCTCGGAATACGCCGACGTGCTGAAGGCCGTGGACGCGACCCGAAACCAGGCGCTATACTACAACGGCAGCCCCGCCACCTGCTACTTCTGCGATTCCAACGGCGGCCAGATCGAATCCGCCGTCAACGCCGGCGGCGATCCCCTGCCCTACAGCACCCTGCGGGACGACCCCTATGACTACGAGGGCGCCGGCGCGAAAAAGACCGCGTCGCTGCGCAAAGACGCCGAGGAGCTTTCCCCGGAACTGACCCGGGCGCTGCTGGCGGCCGCCGCCGACCCGCTGAAGGCCCAGGGTCTGACCCGCGAGCTTCGCGTGGACACCATTGAAGCCGTCTCCCCCGGCCGGTCCCGCTTCGAATCGCCCAGCCGCCTCTACGCCAGCCTGCTGTTTCAGCTGGCTGTCACCGGCGAGACCGACGCCGGCGAGGCCATCGCCGCTCGGGTCCAAGTGGAGATTCCCACCTACGGCGGCCTGGAAAACTGGTACGATCTGTCCATCAACGACGGGGACAACGAGACCGTGTGGGTCTCGGAGACCGACCGGAGCTTTGAAATCACCTTCCGGCGCAGCGGCTCCGGCCTGGGCATGAGCCGGCGCGGCGCACAGGTCATGGCCAAAAAAGGCTTCACCTGCCAGGAGATCCTGGAGTATTACTATCCTGGCTGCGAGGTGCGCACCCTTGAACTGGCAGACGCCACCCGGGACGAGCAAAGCGCCTCCCGGGTCGCCGCCATCGCCAGCGCGAACCCCGTCGCCGACGCCCGACTGAGTCAAAAGACCCGGCTCTACGCCAACCCGGACGAGTCTGTGGCGGCAATCACCACCCTGCCCGCCGGGGCCACGGTGCAGGTCTACGCCGTGCAGGGCGACTGGGCCGCGCTGGGCAGCAGCGGGGTCTATGGCTTCGCCCACACCGACGCGCTGACGGACTTCGCGCTGGTGGGCGTCACCGCCGCCCAGGTGAAGGACGAGACCCTGGCCAGGGTGGGCTCCGCCGTGGACGTGCTGCAGCTGCCCGTGGACGGCTCCAAGGCGCTGGATCGCCTGGCGGAAGGCGACACGGTGCGCCTGACCGGCTATACCGACGCCTGGGCCCAGGTGGCCACCGTCTCCGGCGCGGAGGGCTACATCCCCCGAATCGCGCTGACGCTCCAGGCCGAGGGCAGCGATGACGGCGAGATCATCACCGCGCCCCAGGGGCAAATTGCCCTGCTGACCGACGACGCCGGGCTGTATGTGAACGCAGACGACACCGTCCGGCCCCATCAGGCGCTGGCTTCCGGCAGCTATGTGCAGCTGCTTGCCTACAACCGCGCCTGGGCCTATGTGCGCATGGAGGACGGCACGACCGGCTATGTGAAGCTGGACAAGCTCTCCGTCGTGCGGCCGGAGCCCACGCCCGTCCCCGCCCGGGATGAGACCATCACGACGGTGGAGGGCGAGGTCTATCGCTACGTCAACGCCAATGCCCTGCCGATGTTCGCCGAGCCCACCTCAGATTCCCCGGTGCTGGCCACCCTCGCCGCCGGTGAGCGGGTGCGCCTGGGGGCCTTCAACGACGAGTGGGCCTGCGTGCGCGCGAACGGTCTGACCGGCTTCGTGCTGCTGAGCGGGTTGACCGACGCGGCGCCGAGCCAGCCGAAGGTGGAAATCGACGGCGGCGACGTCACCGTGGTGGAGGGCGAGCAGTTCGCCACCGTCATTCGCGACGGCACGGCGCTCTATCCCGGCTGGGACGACGCCCAGGAACCGCTGACCCGAATGAAGCAGGGCGAGCGGGTGCAGCTGGGCGCGTACAACAGCCGCTGGGCCTGCGTGCGCGTGGACGGCGTGACCGGCTTCGTGCCCATCGAAGCGCTGGAGCTGAACGCCGCCGATGTCCCCGAAATGGACGACGACGTGTACTATCTGGAATGTGAGGCCGAAGCCACCGCCCGACTGGAGCTCTATGAAAACGCGGACCTGACCGGCGAAGTGAAGGCGGAATTGAACAAAGGTTCCCGGCTGCACGTCTATGCCTTTAACCAGACCATCGCCTACGCGGAATACAACGGCGCCCGCGGTTTCGTAGCGCTAAGATACCTGAACAAGGTCGACTGAGCAATATCCAATACCGTTGCCCTTCTGTAGGGGCGCCGTTGCGGCGCCCCTACGACTACAACGACTTGAAGCAAGGATTTTCCAGCCATGAAGATACGAAAAGCACTGTCATTGATTGCCCTGTCGTCGTTCCTCCTCACCTCCGCCCTGGCCGACCCGGTGGATACCGAATACCTGGTGAACATGACCCCGGCCGAGGTGTCCGCGCTGGAGCAGCGGCTGAACGATCTGGGCTACATGACCGGCGAAAGCGACGGCACGTTCGACGCCGACACCCGCGCGGCGCTGGAGAGCTTTCAGCAGGCCAACGGGCTGGAGGTGACCGGCGAGGCCGACGCTGACACGCTGGATCGGCTGGACAGCGCCGACGCCCTGTCCCGCCAGGGCTACTTGGCCCGCTTCGCCAACGCCTATGCCCAGATGACGCCCCTATCGAAGGGCAGCACCAGCAACGACGTGCTCTCGGTGCAGCGCAAGCTGAAGGAATACGGCTATCTGCTGGGCGACCCCGACGGCGCGTTCGGGGACAGCACCCAGCAGGCGGTTGAGCGCTTTCAAATGGTCAACGGCCTGCCCGTGACCGGCGTGGCTGACGGCGCGGTGCTGATGCGGCTGATGGCGGACTCCCCCATCACCTGGCCCGCC
>CAMVBO010000037.1 GCA_947165745.1 uncultured Clostridia bacterium
AACCTCACGGTACTTTTCGATGAGCCCCGGCAGTTCCGGCGGTACCACGGCAATCCTTTGCCAGCTGATTGGCCTCCGCTTTTTGAGCATTTGCCGGAAAAACTCACTTGGAGACAAATCACACATGATCGCTCCATTCTGAATCTTCACATAACCCATCTCAACTGCTTTTTACAGTATCCTTTCACGAGTCGCGTCCGCCAGACCGTCGGCATTGTTGATAGCTTTGGATACGGAATTGCGGGAGAGCCCCAGCGCGCCTGCAACGTCTTGTATTGTTACTCTTGTCACAGTAAACCTCCTTGATATCACTCACCCTGGCTTGTACGCAGTCGTCCAATTCCATCAGGATTCACACCATGTTTGGATATTCTCAAAACCGGCACTGCCTTCGGAAACAAAGAATCCGAAACTGCTGCCGTCCTGGTCATACATGCGTGTGCTCAGTGCGATGCTTTGATCGAGATAGACCTGTATCATTTTCAGGAAAGATCGTTCACTGTCCTGAATTCAATGGGCAGCATGGCTCTCAATAGATCGATTCTACACTGTATGCCTCCATGCTGTCAATGGCCACATCCCCGTCGGCAAAGAACGCCATGTGCTGAGCCTCAGGATCCCCATAGTCCCGGACGCTGAGTGCCTTATCGCCATTGAAGAATCCCTCCACCAGAGATCGGTCGATGAACACTTCCATCGTCAGCGCTCCGTCCCGAAGCGGCAGTGGGCCGCGCGCGGGCCGTAAATCGGGCCGGTTCGTTCCATTCAGACAGGTGATGGATTCACCCCGGCAATCGCAGACAAAAGCGGAGCCCTTTCCCTGTTCGTTCGCCTTGAAGATGAGCCCAAAGGTTTTACAGTTCTTCGGTGTCACTTTGGCCCGAATAAACAGCATATCCCCCCGCACGCCCTCCAGTGCGCGATTTGCGGCCTGTATATCCACGTTTTCCAGGGACAACAGCTTCTCCCCCAGCAGGCCGTACAGCCGTGGATCAGGCGCGACGCGCACGTCCGTGCCGTCCTCGCTGAGCCAGATATTCCTGGTCAGCCCCGCGCAGTGCGCCCAGCCCGCCAGGCCCTCTTCCCTGCCCGAACGCTGGCCCTGCATGATGCTGAACATGCACACGCGCCCGGTCGCCGGATCGACCAGCACGCTGGGGCCGGTGAACACGTTGGCTCCGTAGTCCATCAGGCGCGGCACGCCGTTATAGACGGGGTCAGGGATGAACCGGCCCGCCCGCTTGTCAAAGTCGCCCACGAAATAATATACCTTGTTGTCGGCGGTCTCCACCGGCGCGGGCATGAAGAAGAAGGCGTGGCGGCTGCGCGCGCCTGACCTGTCCGTGATCGGCAGCATTATCGGCAGTTCCCAGCTGGTGCCGTAAACGGGCTTCGGGTCGATCATCTCATAGACCGGCCCCCGGTAGCGCCAATTCATGTCAATGCCGCCCTCGCGCACCTCGAGCACGTCGGTCTCATACAGCAGCGCCGTGCCGCCGGAGGTTTGAACGCTGCCAGAGCAGACGTCCATGTACCAGACGCCATCCTCCCGCCAAACGTGGGCGTCACGGAACTCGCCGGGACGGCCCTGACCAAGCTGCTGAATGATGGCTAATTTGTCCGAAACCACCCATCCCGTCAGCTCCGGGTCGGACAGGTCCGCAGGCCAGGCGACGCCGATGTTCTGATTGGAGATCATTCCCTTTCCGGCAAACCCGTAATCTGCCGCGGCAAAGAACAGCACCGGCACGCCGTTTGCGTCAAGCGTCGCACCGCCGGACCACACGCCGTCCGGGCAGACGCCGCCCTCCTCCGGCACGATAGCGTCCCGGATCGGCCGCCAGCGCACGGCGTCCTCGCTGACCAGATGACCCCAGCTGATGCCCCGCCAATAGGGCCCCATGGAATTGCTCTGGAAGAACAGATGATAGACGCCGTTATAGTACACCGGCGCGTGGGGCTCGTTCATCCAGTGCTGATAAGGGCCGCCGTGATACTGTGTCTTGAACACGTCCCCGGTGAGGATGTTTTCCAGACCGATTTCGGCATATGGGATATCCGGAGCATCCATAGAAGCGAGGGTGGAGATTTCTTCCCCTGTCAAAGCCCGGCCCTCTATGCGCAATTCATCCATCAACCCAGCGAACATGTTGAAAAAGCCCTGGGGAATCGCCTCGGCATGGGGATTCTTGCCGATCATCAGCGGTTCGCCGACGGCAGGAACAATCCCCATTCCGACCGGGAATGAAAGCGCCCCAACCCACTTTCCGTCCAGGTAAAGGCATGCATGTCCCGTCGCCCCGTCAAACACCACAGCAACGTGGTTCCAGGCCAGCCGCCGCAGGCGGGCTTCACCCGCCCACACGGAATACCAGCCCTCTCCGGTGCCGAATTGGAAACACAGTCGCCCAAAGCGATGATAACCGAACAGCAGCCCCTGGCGCTTTTCCCTGTCAAATTGGCTGACCAGAGTCGTCAGCGGCGCGTCGTCCCGGCCCTCGACACCTGACCTTTCCCACTCAAAGGCCCGCGGCGCGATCCACGCGGTGATCGTCAGCGCGCGACCGCCCAGCGCGACCGCCCCTTCCGGATAGACAACAGCCGTAGAGCTGCCGTCGAACAGCAGACAGCCACCTTTGACGCCGCATCCGCGCCACTGGGGTTCCATGTCACGCGTGTAGGCCGCGTGTAAAAAGCGATACTCAATATCGCCGTCCGGCAGATTCCCGGTGGCGTCACGCACTTTTGTGCCTCGGCCCTCGTCGAAGGTCAGGCGCAGGATGGTATCAGATTCCGGATTCTTCATAATGCGCACCTCTATCGGGATATGACAAGACCGGAAGGCAGGCGCGCTGCCCTCCGGCCCGATAACCGGGAATCAGAAGTTGTACTCCTTGCAAACCGGCGCGTCGGCAGCAGAGGACTTCTCGTCAAACCAGATGAGGTTGTTGCCCGTCTGCTTGTCGAACAGCTGGATGAGGCGCGGCTGGGTGGTGAAGTTGATGGTGCGGCCCATGGAAACATCGGTGTCCAGGTCCACGGTGGGGATCACCATGACCACCTCGTCGTCGTTGGAGCGGGTGTGCAGGTTCACCTCAGTGCCCAGCATCTCGGACACCTCGATCAGCGCGCTCAGCTCGCCGTGGCCCACAGAAATGTGCTGCGGGCGGATGCCGGCCACGATATCGCAGGGCTTCTGGCCGTTCTGATTAAGTGCCTTCTGCTGGAACTCACTGAGTTCAAACCGCACGCCGCGGATCTCCGCGTAGTACACGCCGTTCTCCAGCAGCAGTTTGCAGTTGTCAAAGAAGTTCATCACCGGCATGCCGATGAAGCCGGCCACGAACAGGTTGACAGGCTTGGAGAACACTTCAACCGGCGTGCCGATCTGGTTCACATAGCCGTCCTTCATAATCACGATGCGGTCGCCCAGGGTCATGGCCTCGGTCTGGTCGTGGGTAACGTACATGAAGGTGGTGTTGATCCTCTGGCGCAGCTTGATGATCTCGGCGCGCATCTGGTTGCGCAGCTTGGCGTCCAGGTTGGAAAGCGGCTCGTCCATCAGGAACACCTTGGGGTCGCGCACCATGGCGCGGCCGATGGCCACGCGCTGGCGCTGGCCGCCGGACAGGGCCTTGGGCTTGCGCTCCAGATACTGGGTGATGTCCAGGATCTGCGCCACCTCGCGCACCTTTTTGTCGATCTCGTCCTTCGGGGTCTTCTTCAGCTTCAGCGCGAAGGCCATGTTCTGATAGACCGTCATGTGGGGATACAGCGCGTAGCTCTGGAAGACCATCGCGATGTCGCGGTCCTTGGGGGGCACGTCGTTGCACAGCTTGCCGTCGATGTACAGTTCGCCGTCGGAAATGTCCTCCAGGCCGGCGACCATGCGCAGCGTGGTGGACTTGCCGCAGCCGGACGGGCCGACCAGCACGATGAATTCCTTGTCGGCGATCTCCAGGTTCACGTCGTGAACCGCCGTCACCTTGTTGTCATAGACCTTCTTCAGGCCCTTCAGCAGTACTTTGGACATACGATCGGCTCTGATCGCCCAGCCTCCGCGAAGGCGATCTCGCGTCATCCTCACGGGATGAACCGCATTACGGCAGGTCTCCACACTGCCGCACCGCGAGCCTGCGGTTTGGCTTCCTCCTTCTTGAATGTGCAAAGCGCCATTATGTGGAGTGGCGATTTGCCATTGAAATGGGGTGGAAAGTTTAAGTGTATCGTGGTCGTAAGTGTTCTCTCAAGTTCGCTTCCACCTGTGCTCGCTCCGGCAGCGACTTGTTTGCGCCCTTTTTCGTGGTGACCAGGTAGGCCGCCGCGTTGGAAAAGCGAAGCATAGCCTTCAAATCGTCCCGGTTAAGGCCGTCCAGGCCGAGCTCCAGGACGAAGTTCAGCACGCTGGCGCAAAAAGTGTCGCCCGCGCCGGTAGTCTCGATGGTGTCGCCCAGCAGGAAGCTGGGAACAAACACCTTCTTGTCCTCATAGAATGCATAGCTTCCGTTGGCCCCGGCGGTGACATTTAAAAGGCGCAGATTCGGGAAACGCTCCCTGAGGATGGTCGCGCCCTTTTCGTAGTCCGTCGTGCCAGTGAGGAACTCAATCTCGTTGTCGGCGATCTTTGCCACGTCAGCCTGTCCCAGGCCCCAGAGCATCTGGGCCTTCGCCTCGTTCAGGCTTCCCCAGAGGGGCGGGCGCAGGTTCGGGTCGAAGGAAATGATCGCCCCGGCTTCCTTCGCCGCCAGCACCGCAGCTTTCGTAGCCTGACGCACGGTTTCATGGGTCATGGACAGCGTGCCGAAGTGGAAGATCCGGGTATTGCGGATCATGTCCATGGGCAGCTCGTCCTCGGTCAGCATCATGTCCGCGCCAGGATTCCGGTAAAACGAGAAATCCCTGTCGCCGTGCTCGTCGGTCTTGACGAAAGCCAGCGTGGTGCGCGTGTTTTTGTCCATCTGCAGGGCGCTCATGTCGATGCCGGCTTCTTCCGCCACGGCCTTCAGCTGGTGGCCGAACATATCTTCCCCCACCTTGCCGATGAAGGCGCATCTCTTGTCCAGCTTCCGAAGCATCGTCAGCACGTTGCAGGGCGCGCCGCCGGGGTTGGCCTCGAAGACGGGGTTGCCCTGAACGCTCGTTCCATTCTCGGTAAAGTCGATCAGCAGCTCGCCCAGCGCGACGACATCATAACGCTTACTCATTGTCATCATCCCTGTCAAAGATCAGGTCGTACTTGTCCACGTCCATCAGCACCTCGCCCTCGGCCTCGAAGCTGATCACATCCGCGGTCAAGGGTGTGTGCAGCACGAAGGAGGCCGCCTGCTCGCCGTCGTTGACGAACAACTCCAGGCTGTGCTTATCCAACACGCAGCGCAGCTTGATGTTCCCATGACGGGAATACACCGGAAACTCGCGCACATTCACGATGTCAAACGGGAAACCGCATCGGCTGCGGTCCACGCGCACGATGCCCTGCTCGGGCTTGTATCGGATGGTGGTCACGTGCTCGCCGTCCTTGGCCAGGTTCATCCTGAAGGCGTGATACATCACGCTGCCATTGGCGGGGCGTACGATTACGGTCATGTCGATCACCCTGCCGCGTATGCCGGTGAGGATGGTCTCGGTGGACAGGGGCACGTTTTTATAGCTGATCTTCTCGCCGTAGTAGTTGGTCAACTCCCGCACCGGTCTTTGAATGAGCCGGCCGTCGCGGACGCTCAGTTCGCGGGGCACGGTCATCATGCCGCAGGTGCGGATGGTGACGGGCTGGCTGCGCGCGGTGTCCCAGTTCTGCAGCCAGGCGATCATGATCCGCCGGCCGTCCAGGGCCTCCAGCGTCTGAGGCGCGTAGAAGTCGATGCCGTAGTCGATGGCATGGACGTTCTCGCGGATCAGGTGCTTCTTCTCATTGGCTTCGCCGATCATGCAGACGGTGCCGTTGCCCGCGTGGAATTCCAGCCCGATGGGCATCATCTCCTGGGGGCTGACCAGCAGCACATCCTTGCCGTCCAGTTTGAAATAGTCCGGGCACTCCCACATCTTGCCGTACTGGTTGTGGTTGGAGGCCACCCGGCCCTGATATCCCCAATGGAAGGCGTCCTCGCTCCTGAACAGCAGTATGGAACCGCTGCCGTCTGCCGGGCGGTTGCCCACCACGGCGTAGTAGCCGTCCGCTTCCCGCCAGATCTTGGGGTCGCGGAAGTCCGCCTCGCTGCCTCCCTTGGGCAGGTTTGCCGCCGTCAACACGGGGTTGGCTTCGTACTTTTCATAATCGACGCCGTCCCCCACCGCCAGGCATTGGGTCTGGCAGGGTTTCAGAGAGCCGTCCTCCTGCCGCTCCTCGCGCACGCCGGTGTACATCAGCAGCTGGCGCCCGTCGGGCAGTTCGATGGCGCTGCCGGAAAAGCAGCCGTCCTTGTCGTAGGGCATATCCGGCGCCAGCGCTGCTGGCAGCCGTTCCCATCGAATGAAGTCATTGGTCTTCGCATGGCCCCAATGCATCGGCCCCCAGATGGGCTTGTAGGGATTGTACTGGAAGAACAGGTGGTACTCGCCCTTGTAGACGGAGAAGCCATTGGGATCGTTGATCCAACCAATGGGGCCGTTCACATGGTACGCTGGCCGCTCATCCTCCGGCACATAGGGGCTGTACTGGGTCTCGAAGTCCCTCGCCTTACGCAGCTTGTCGCTCATCATGTGAATACGCTCCTAGCAAAGTTAGTGAAACTTCTCCCGCCCGCCCTGCGGACGAGGCGGGAGAAGCGAGAGGGGCAATCAGCCTTCGTTGGCCGCGAAGCGGTCGTAGGCCGCCTGATAGACCTCCAGCAGCTGGCTCATGCCGCAGTTGTTCTCCAGCATGGACTTATAGCTTTCCCATTCCTCGTCGGTGGGGCCGCCGTTCTTGATCCACAGGCCCTCCTGCTCGGAGACGGCGGATTCGAAGTCGGCCTTGTAGCGGTCGATGACTTCCAGCTCGTCCAGGGTGAAGGTGCAGTCGCCGGGATAGACGGTGTCGCTGTGCACCTGGGGAATCCAGGACTCGTACAGGTCGGTCAGGCGCTCCACGGCACGGGGCTCCATGTTGGCCACGTCGCGGTAGTACTCGCCCAGGATCAGCTTCGGGCCATAGACCTCGTAGGTGCCCTTCAGCTCGCCGGCGCCCTTGCCGTAGAGCTGCTTGGACTCCTCGTCGGTGACTGCCTGCCACACGCCGTTCTCGTCCTCGCCGGTGAAGTACACGCCATAGGGGCCGTACTGCAGCTGCATGACGGTCTTGCCGTCGTACCACTTGTCGAAGAACTTGAGCAGGTTGGTGGGATCCTCGCACTCCTCGGTGATGGAGAGCTGGCCGGAGGTGATGCTGGGCAGGGGCTTGAGGTTGACGTTGTAAGTGCCGTCGGGGCCGTTCAGGAAGGGCAGGAACACATAGTCCTTGGTATATTCGCCCATCAGCTCCTCGATGTACCACCACACGGAGACGCCCACGTAGCCCTGCTGGCACTTGGAGATCAGCTGGGTGTGGTCCTGGGAGAACATCTCGATGTCCATCAGGCCATCGGCGTACCAGTCGTGGAAGTAGGTCAACGCGGCGCGATATTTGTCGTCGTCGCAGACGAAGTTGACAGTGCCGTCGTCCTCGAGAACCAGGTCGCTCTCGATGTCGTTGGGCCAGTTGGTGAAGCCGAAGCCGGCATACAGGAAGTTCTGGCCCCAGCACCACTGGTCATAGCCGGTGGACATGGGGATGGTGGAGCCTTCCGCCGCGCCGTACATCTTGTGGGCCATGTCGTTCTCCTTGAAGGCAACCAGCACGTCGTGCAACTCGTCCAGGGACGTGGGCATGGGCAGGTTCAGATCATCCAGCCAAGCCTTGTTGATCATGGCGAACTGGGGCAGGACGCCGATGTTGTAATCCTTATCCATGCCGATGCCGATGGTGGTCATCTGGTCGCCGCTGGGCAGGCCATAGATGTTGCCGTCCGCCTGGGTGATGGCAGCACGGAATTCGGGATGGGCCTCCAGGATGGCGGTCAGGTTCGGCATGACTTCCTCGTTGATGTAGGGCGTCAGGTCGATGAAGGTCTCGTCTTCGCCGTAGGTGGCCAGCTCGTAGTTGTTGAAGCCCACGCCCATGAACGCATCCGGCATGGTACCGCCATTGATGCTGATGTTCACCTGGGTGGTCAGGCCCTCGCTCATGGAGTTCCACTCGATGGAGATGCCGGTATCGGCCATCAGCTGGTTCATCACTTCATTGTCCTTGTATCCGGGAGACAGGGCGGACTGGCCCGCCATGATGGTATACTCAGTCTGCTCGGCCATCGCGGGGATCGCGACCATGGCCAGCATGAGGGCGAGAATCAGAGCAATAACGCGCTTCATATTCAGATACCTCTCTTTCGATTGCGATGATGGTTTCAATCGTTCCCGGCGATACGCGCGGCGGGAACGGGGTCTCCGAGGGGAAGCTTGCTCCCCTTCGGACAAGGCTTAGCCCTTCACCGCGCCCGCCATGAAGCCTTTTTCAAAGTACTTCTGGACGAACGGGTAGACAATCAGCATCGGGGCCGCCGCCACGATGATGGAGGCGAACTTGATCATCTCGGTGATCTTGTTCAGCTCGGCATAGCCGCCGGAGATCGTGGCCGCCTGGGAGGCGCTGGCACTGGACTTGATCAGTATGTTGCGCAGCACCAGGGGCAGCGGGGCCTTCTCGGTGCCGGGCAGATAGATCAGCGCCGTGAACCAGTCGTTCCAGTAGGCCACCATGCTGAACACCACCATGACCGCCATGATGGGCATGGACAGCGGAATGACAATGCGCAGGAAGGTCTTGAGCTTCGAGCAGCCGTCGATCTCGCTGGCCTCGATCAGCTCGTGCGGAATGCTGTTCTGGAAGTAATTGCGCACGATGATCATGTTGCCAACGCCCACGCCGCCGGGCAGGAACAGCGCCCACATGTTGTTCACCAGTCCGGTCTGCTTCACCACCAGGTAGGTGGGGATCAGGCCGCCGCCGAAGTACATCGTGATGATGAAGAACACGCTGAAGAACTTTCTGCCGGGCAAGTCCTTCTGGGCCAGCGGATAGGCCGAGATGTACAGCAGGGTGACGGAGAAGATCGTGCCGATGACGGTATACTTGATGGAGTTGCCGTAACCGGTCAGGATGTTCGGGTCGGCGAAGACCGCCTTATAGCCGTCCAGCGTGAACTGGCTGGGCAACAGGAAGGTCTTGCCGGCGTACACGTCGTAGGGGTTCGAGAAGGAAGCCACCAGCACGTAATACAGGGGATAGGCCACCAGGAGGAGCACCACCGCGGTGATCACCACGAGGATGATGTCGCTGGTCTTCTCAGACAGGCCGTGGGAATTGTTGTTCTTAGCCATTCTCACCGCACCCCCTTACACGAAGTTGACTTCCGAGGTCTTGGAAGCGATGGTGTTCACGATGAACAGCAGGACCA
>CAMVBO010000038.1 GCA_947165745.1 uncultured Clostridia bacterium
TAGAAACACACTCTAATACAGCAGCAGCTGCAGGGCGTCAAAAAGATCCTCGCAGTGGTCGGAGTAGGCTTCCAGGACGATGGGCTTCGAGTGCTCGAGGCTGCACACGCCGAGGATGGACTTGCCGTCCACCACATAGCGCCCCTGTCGCAGCTGAATGGTGAAGGGGTAGCGGTTGGTGATGTTCACCAGCGTGCTGATGTTGTCCGTGCTGCGCAGGGCGATATCTATCGTTCTCAAAGTCTCACCTCCCAAGGGCGCCGAAAAATCGACGCAAGAGCATTAATTGATTAGTTAAATTCAGTATATCAGATTTAACATTTTTTATCAAGTCCCCAAATAAAGAAAATATTGCGGGCTTTGAATCCTTCACGGCCTTGATGTATATAGCGGCGCAATTTGCGTTATTTAACACAAGTAGGTATTGACAGCGCAAGGGGCCTTGACTATAATAACATATGAACAGTTGTTCATATGTTAGGAGGTTCAAGACGATGGAGGAACGCATGGAATACTGCGAGGAGCACCACGTTCATTCGGACCTGGTGGCCAACGTGAAGCTGGACATGCCGGACGAGGAGAGCCTGTACGACTTGGCGGAGCTGTTCAAGGTGTTCGGCGACACCACCAGGATTCGCATACTCTATGTGCTGTTCGAGTCGGAGCTGTGCGTGTGCGACATCGCCGAGCTTCTGAACATGTCCCAGTCGGCCATCTCCCATCAGCTGCGGGTGCTGAAACAGGCGAGGCTCGTGCGCGCCCGCCGGGATGGCAAGGCGGTGTTTTACTTCCTGGCGGACGATCACGTTCGCACGATCATCGGCCAGGGCATGGACCACATCACGGAGTGAGATTCCCGCGGGCACGGCTGCCCGCCCGACAAAACAAAAGGAGAGAGCACCATGAAGAAGAGCTACAAGATCGAAGTGGACTGCGCCAACTGCGCGAACCTGATGGAGGAAGCCGCCAGGAAGACCGCCGGCGTCAAGGACTGCGTGGTCAGCTTTATGACCCAGAAGATGAAGGTGGAGTTCGACGAGGGCGCCGATCCCGCCGCCGTGATGCAGGACGTGCTGAAGAACTGCAAGAAGGTCGAGAGCGACTGCGATATCGAGCTCTGACGAGGAAGCGGGGAGCAAGCGGCGGGAAATACCCGAGAACGCCCTGTGGCCTGAATGGAACGAAGAACGAAGGAAGCGACCCACCATGACCAAGAAGCAAAAGAACCTGCTCATCCGGATCATCGTCGCGGCGGTGTTTTTTGTGCCGCTGTACCTGATTTCCGAAGGCATCGTCGATGTGAAGCTGCCGACCTGGGCGCTGTACGGGCTGTTCCTGATCCCGTACCTTACGGTGGGCTGGGACATCCTGCGCAAAGCGGCGCTGGGCATCAAGAACGGCCGGGTGTTTGACGAGTGCTTTCTGATGACGGTGGCCACCATCGGCGCCATCGCCCTGGGCGAGCTGGGCGAGGGCGTGGCGGTCATGCTGCTCTACCAGGTGGGCGAGCTGTTCCAGAGCGTGGCCGTGGGCAGGAGCCGCCGCAATATCTCGGAGCTGATGGACATTCGCCCGGACTACGCCAACATCGAAAACGAGGACGGTGCGCTTGAGCGGGTGGACCCGGACGAGGTGGAAACCGGCTCCATCATCGTGATCGAACCGGGGGAGAAGGTGCCCATCGACGGCGTGATCGTGGAGGGCAGCACGGCGCTGAACACCAGCGCCCTCACCGGCGAGAGCAAGCCCATGGACGTGTCCGTGGACGACAGCGTGCTCTCCGGCAGCATCAACCTCTCCGGTGTCATCAAGGTGCGCACGACGGCGGAATTTGACGAGTCCACCGCCTCCAAGATCCTGGATCTGGTGGAAAACGCCGCCTCCCGCAAGTCCCGGTCGGAGAACTTCATCTCCAAGTTTGCCCGCGTCTACACGCCGTTTGTCTGCGGTGCGGCGCTGGCGCTGGCCATCCTGCCGCCGCTGCTGGGCATGATCACCGGCATCGGCGCGTCGGCTTACGCCACTACCGGCGCGCTCTGGCGGGAGTGGATCCTGCGGGCCTGCACGTTCCTGGTCATCAGCTGCCCCTGCGCGGTGGTCATCAGCGTGCCGCTCAGCTTCTTCGCGGGCCTGGGCGGGGCCAGCAACCAGGGCATCCTCATCAAGGGCTCCAACTACCTGGAGACGCTTTCAAAGGTTCGCACGGTGGCCTTTGACAAGACCGGCACCATCACCAAGGGCAGCTTCGAGGTCACGGCGGTGCACCACAATCCCATCGAAGCCCGGAAGGTGCTGGAGTACGCGGCGATGGCGGAGTGCCACTCCTCCCATCCCATCAGCCAGAGCCTGAAAAAGGCCTATGGCAAGCACATCGACCCCGCGCGGGTGACGGACGTGCAGGAGATCAGCGGCCACGGTATACTGGCGAAGGTGGACGGCGCGGACGTGGCCGTGGGCAACGAAAAGCTGATGAACCGGGTGGGCGTGCCCTTCCGCCACTGCCATCACACCGGGACCATCATCCATGTGGCTCTGAACGGTGAATACGCGGGCCATATCGTGATTTCGGACGAACTCAAGGAGAACGCCAGGGAGGCCATGGCGGCGCTGAAGCGCGCTGGCGTCGAGCGCACGGTGATGCTCACCGGCGACGCCGAGAGCGTGGCGAAGCAGGTGGCGGCGGAAGTGGGCCTGACGGACTACCGCGCGGAGCTGCTGCCCCAGGACAAGGTGTCCTGCGTGGAGGCGCTGCTTGCGGACTGCGGCGGCGGCAAGAAGCTGGCCTTCGTGGGCGACGGCATCAACGACGCGCCGGTGCTGTCCCGGGCGGACATCGGCATCGCCATGGGCGCGCTGGGCAGCGACGCCGCCATCGAGGCCGCGGACATCGTGCTGATGGACGACGACCCGCTGAAGATCGCCAAGGCCATCCGCATCTCCCGCAAGTGCCTGGGCATCGTAAAGCAGAACATCGTCTTTGCCCTGGCGGTGAAGGCCGTGTGCCTGCTGCTCAGCGCCCTGGGTCTGGCCAACATGTGGGTGGCCATCGCGGCCGATGTGGGCGTGATGATCCTGGCCGTGCTGAACGCGATCCGGTGCCTGTTTGTGAAGAAGCTGTAGGGGGAAGGCGTACCGCTCCGGCGCTCTGCGCGGAATACCCAAACTTGCCGCGCAGAGGCTGCCACTTTACCCTTGACTAATCCCCGTTTTTCCCTTATCATGGTCTCAATCTGAACAGGCATTCGGTTGCCGGGTCACGCACGTGACAGCGAACGCATGGCGTCCGCGGGACAGTCATACAATGACAGTCCCGCGGCGTTTATTATTTGGAGGCGATTTCATGGACAATCAACCGAAGGAGGCCCTTCGGGTGTCGATGGTCAGCATTGCGGTGAACCTGCTCTTGTCGCTGGGCAAGCTGGCGGCGGGCCTGATCGCCCATTCCGGGGCGATGATCTCCGACGCCGTGCACTCCGCTTCCGACATATTTTCCACCATCATCGTCATCATCGGCGTGAAGCTGGCCGGCAAGGCGGCGGACCGGGAGCATCCCTACGGCCACGAGCGCATGGAGTGCGTGGCCGCCATCGTGCTGGCGGTGGTGCTGCTGATCACCGGGCTGTTCATCGGCCTGGAGGGTGCCCGGCGCATCCTGGACTCCCAGGCGGAGCCGTTGCCCGTGCCGGGGGTGCTGGCGCTGGTGGCGGCGGTGGTGTCCATCGCCGTGAAGGAGGCCATGTTCTGGTACACCCGCGCCCATGCCCGCCGGCTGGGTTCCTCCGCGCTGATGGCGGACGCCTGGCACCACAGAAGCGACGCACTCAGCTCCATCGGCGCGCTCATCGGCATCGCCGGGGCGCGCATGGGCCTGCCGGTGCTGGATCCGCTGGCCAGCGTGGTGATCTGCGCGTTCATCGCCAAGGCCGCCTTCGACATCTTTCGGGATGCCATCGACAAGATGGTGGACCACAGCGCCGACGCCCAGACCGAGGCCGCCATCCGCGCCTGCGTGGCGGAGCACGGGGAGGTGCGGCGCATCGACCTGCTGCGCACCCGGGAGTTTGGCAACAAGCTGTATATCGAGCTGGAAATCGCGCTGGACGAATCGCTGACCCTCGCCCGGGCGCACGCCATCGCCGAGACCATCCATGACGACGTGGAGCGCGCCTTCCCGAAGGTCAAGCACATCATGGTGCACGTGCATCCGGCTTAGGGAGTAGGGGACATGGAACAGGAAGAGTGGCCGTTGCGTGACGGCCACGGTTCCTGTCCCATGTTCTCTCGTGCAAAAGCACAAACCTTAATTCCTTCAATCTTCCTTTAAGCTTCGCCCCTTATAATGCCCATGTCAACGAGAGAGGAACGGTGAAAACCGCTTCGCATCCCGGGAAATATCCACGGTTCGAAAGGAGCGTTCAATATGAAGAATTTGAAGAAGATGATCAGCCTGCTGATGGCCCTTGTGATGCTGGCACTGTGCGCGCCGGCGATGGCGGAGGACAACATGCCTCCCGAGCCGCCGTCGGGCGGGATGCCCAGCGGCGAATTCCCCGGCGAGCCCCCTGAGGGCGGCGCACCCGGCGAGGGCGGCATGCCCGGCGGCATGGGCGGCCCGGGCGGCGGTTCCAGCCAGCCCGACAGCTATGACGCCGTGAACACTTATGACGCCGACGCGGAGCTGACCGGGGACATCGAGTCCACCGGCACGGACGAGAACGCGGTGCTGGTCACCGGCGGGAACGTCACCGTCTCGAACGCCGCCGTTACCCGCGTATCGTCGGATTCCACCGGCGGCGACAGCGCCAGCTTCTACGGCGTGGGCGCGGCCCTGCTGGCCACCGGCGGCACGCTGACCATCACTGATGCCACCATCACCACCGACGCGGCCGGCGGCGCGGGCGTGTTCAGCTATGGCGACGCCGTGGTCTATGTCAAGGACACCACCATCGAAACCGCCCAGGGCACCTCCGGTGGCATCCATGTGGCGGGCGGCGGCACGCTGTACGCCGAGAACCTGACCGTCACCACCCAGGGCGGCTCCTCCGCCGCCATCCGCAGCGATCGCGGCAGCGGTACCATGGTGGTCAGCGGCGGCAGCTATACCGCCAACGGCTCCGGTTCGCCCGCGGTCTATGTCACCGCCGACATCACCATTTCCGACGCCGAGCTCACCGCCACTGGCTCCGAGGCGCTGTGCCTGGAGGGCCTGAACAGCGTGAAGCTCACGAACTGCACCCTGACCGGCGACATGCCCGACCAGGACCAGAACGACAACACCTGGACGGTCATCCTCTACCAGAGCATGTCCGGTGACGCCGAGGTGGGCGAGGGCAGCTTTGAGATGGACGGCGGCAAACTGGTCAGCAAAAACGGCGGCCTGTTCTACACCACCAACACCGACAGCACCTTCGTGCTGCGCAATGTGGCCATCGAAGCCGCCGAGGACAGCGAGTACTTCCTGCGGGTCACCGGCAACGCCAACCAGCGCGGCTGGGGCTCCGCCGGCAATAACGGCGCAAACTGCACCTTCACCGCCATCCGGCAGACCATGGACGGCGACGTGCAGTGGGACAGCATCAGCAACCTCGACCTGTACCTCACCGACGGCAGCGCCTTGATCGGCGCGATCGTGGACGACGAGAGTTGTGCGGGCGAGGGCGGCGACGGCGCCTGCCGCGTGGTGATCGACGCGACCTCCACCTGGATCGTCACCGGCGACAGCACGCTGACGACGCTGGAGTGCGCGGGCGCTATCGTGGACGACGCGGGCCAGAGCGTGAGCGTGGTCGGCGCGGACGGCACTGTGTATGTCCAGGGCGACAGCGAATTCACCGTCACCGTGGACAGCTACACCGCCGAGGCCGACACCACCGGCGCGGGAACGATCACCGAGGCGTGAGCAATCGATGATTGTCGGGGCCATCCGTTGGGTGCCCGACCCGCGCGGGGTCCGCGAATCATGTACAGATCCAATAAACAACCATCCCCGGCATTGCCGGGGATGGTTGTTTATCTTCCTCTCACACAAACCGCTTGAACCAGGCGCACTCCTCGTCGTTGCAGCGCGCGCCCTCCACGGAGCGCATGTCGCAGTGGAATACATGCAAAAGCCGGGTGGCTTTGTCGCCGTAGACCCGCAGCGCGAAGGGCACGTCCAGCGCCATCAGCTTTTCCGCCAGCTTCGGCGCGTGGGGCTTGAGAAAGTCGTCGTTACAGGTCATGATGAAGGCGGGCGGGAAGTCGCCGGTGATGTGCAGAAGCGGCGTTATCAGCTCGAGTTCCTCCGGCGTGCCGCCGCCGGGCAGCAGGTCCGTCATGGCGGGCTCCTGCCAGTCGTCCCGGAAGGCGTAGGCCCCGCAGTTCAGCCCCACCGCCGTGGGCGCAAAGCCGGCGGGTGGCGCGAAGCTGTAATTCCTGGCGTAGTCTGGGTTGGTGCAGATGCAGCTGTAGATGGCCAGCATATGGGCCCCGGCGGAATCGCCCACGGCGAACACGTGCGCCGCGTCGAAGCCGTACTCCGCTGCGTGGGCCAGCACCCAGCAAAACACCGCGTTGGTGTCCTCGATCCCGGCGGGATACTGCCATTCCGGGGCCAGGCGGTAGCTGAAGTTCACCACGGCGAAGCCCCGCTGGGCCAGGCTCATGCAGTAGTACTGATAGCGCTCCTTGTCGCCGTAGACCCAGGCCCCGCCGTGCACGCTGACGATCACCGGTAGCGCCTTGTCCCCGGCGATCCTGGGGCGGTACACATCCAGCACCTGCAGGGGGTCGGCGCTCCCATATCGAATGTCGTCGTAGCGCAGCACGTCGTTGGGCGTGGTCAGCCCCGCGTCGCGGATGTCGTCCCCGGCCTTGAAATCCCGGCGGATCTTTTCGCTGTATTCGGACATATAATTTGCTCCTCTCCCGGTCAAATCTCCGCGTGAACCCTCTTGTTCCACTTGATGTAGTAGTAGCTGACTTCGATCACGCAGCAGCAGCACCAGCCCACGGGATAGCCCAGGCCCACCAGCAGCGGCGTGTTGGCGATGAAGTGGGTGACGGTGAACAGGTAGATCTGCCTTATCACCACGAAGCAGCCGATCATGATCAACATCGGTCCGCGGGAATCGCCCCGGCCGCGCAGCGCGCCGGCCAGCGTGTGGTTCACGGCGTTGGCGATCAAAAACAGCGTGTTCGCCCGCATGAACAGCACGCCGTATTCGATGACGGAAGCGTCCTTGCTGAACAGGCCGATGGCCGGCTCGGCGAACACCACCAGCACCACCGCGATCAGCCCCGTGATGCCCACGGCCAGCAGGATGCTGTCCCGGGTGCCCCGGTTGGCCCGGTCATACTGCTTCGCGCCGATGTTCTGGCTGACGAAGGTGGTGGCGGCCATGGCGGTGGACTGCATGGGCAGCATGATGAACCCGTCCAGCTTGTTGTAACAGCTCCATCCAGCCATGCAGCTGGAGCCGAAGAAGTTGATGTAGCTTTGCACGAAGATGTTGGAAAACGCGGTGATCACGCTCTGGATGCCGGCGGGCAGGCCCACGGCGAAGATGCGCTTGAGCACGGCGCCGTCGATGCGCAGATCCTGCCAGGTGAGCTTGTAGATCTCCTTCGTCACGGTCAGCAGCCGCAGCGTCAGCACCGCCGAAACCAGCTGGGACAGGATCGTGGCATAGGCCACGCCCTCGATGCCCATGTGAAAGCCCAGCACGAACAGCAAATCCAGCGCGATGTTCAAAAGGCTGGTCAATATCAGGAACAACAGCGGCCGGGTCGTGTCGCCCACGGCGCGCAGGATGCCGCTGCCGATGTTGTAAATCAGCAGGCCGGAGATGCCCAAGAAATAGATGGTCAGATAGCTGACGGCCCCTTCGAACACGTCGTCCGGCGTGTTCATAAAGCGCAGCATGGGGCGTACGCAGAATATGCCGATGGCCGTGAACGCAGCGCAGAGCAGGAAGGTCATGGCCATGGTGGTTTCGATGGCGGTGTGCAGCCGGTCCATGTCCCGGGCCCCGAAGCGCTGGGCGATGACCACGCCCGCGCCCACCGAAAAGCCGTTGAAGAAGAACACCAGCATGTTCACGATCATCGTGGTGGAGCCCACGGCGGCCAGGGCCTCCTTGCCGACATAGTTGCCCACCACCACGCTGTCCACCGTGTTGTACAGCATCTGGAACACGTTGCCCAGCATCAGCGGCAGCGAAAACAGTATAATTTGCTTGATGATCGAGCCGCTGGTCATGTCCCGGGTCGCGCTCCCGCCGCGCATCAACGCCATGCCGCGTCCTCCCTTGTGATTAGTGTATATTTATATTATAGGTTAGGATGGGGGATTGCGCAAGGGGGAAAAACAGTGTCAAAGGGGACTGTCCCTATTGACACAGGGGGGAGAATAGTGACAGAAGGGACTGTCCCTATTGACACATTTTTGCGGTTATGGTATTATCGAAGCTGAATGGGGGAGAACGGAATGGCAAGACAGGCGAGAAAAATGAGTGAAACAGGTTATATGCACCTGATCATCCGGGGAAACGCAAAGCAGGTATTGTTTGAGGATGAGCAGGATTATCGCTTTTTTCTGAAAATGCTCGAGCGATATTGCCTCGAGACATCGGTAAAGGTCTGCGCGTATTGCCTGATGGAGAACCACGTGCATTTTCTGGTACACGACGAGAAGCAGAATACTCCGCTTCTGATGAAGAAGCTTTGCGTCACTTATGCGCTTTATTACAACAGGAAATATGAGAGGAGTGGACACCTGTTTCAGGACAGATACATGAGCGAGAGCATCGGGGACGATACTTATTACCTGACCGTTGCTCGGTATATACTGAACAACCCGCGTAAAGCAGGGATTTGCGAGGCCTCGCGCTATCCTTGGAGCAGCTATGCGCAATACGATTCTCCGGCCCCGTTTGTCGAAGTGACGCTGCTGCACGAAATGCTTGGAAACTGGGAGCAATATACCAGGTTTATCTCAATGCCGAATGATGATCAGTGTCTGGAATATGATACAAACAGGCGGGACGACGCATGGGCAATGGATGTTATCCACAAGTGCCTTGGGGTGGAAAGCGGGACGGCTCTGCTTGCCTATAGCCGGAAAGAGCGCGACGCAGCGCTGCGGCAATTAAGGAACAGGGGATTGTCAGTGCGTCAAATCGAGCGTTTGACGGGCATTAACAGGGGGATCATACAAAGAGTGTGACAAAGGGGACGGTTCTCTTTGTCACACATAATGTGTCAGAGAGAACCGTCCCTTTTGTCACGCGTAAGGTTTTCACTTGCAGGCCATATAGACATCCATGCTTTCTCCGTCCGTTTCAAAGCACGGTATGACTTCAT
>CAMVBO010000039.1 GCA_947165745.1 uncultured Clostridia bacterium
AATCTGGTTGATTACCGCCCATCCGGATTCATTTCTAAGTATAAAGGCAAGATTCGCCACGTCAAACAAATTGCTTTCGCAATTTACTTGACTGGCGTACTTGATGGGGATTTCGCTCCCCATGCCCTCGAAGCGCATCCACAAGTGGATGCTTCTGTTGGTTCGCTCCACTCACAGCATGGCCGATGAACGGCCATGATAAAGACAACCGTGACAGCCTACGAGGTTTCGTATAGGTCGTCACGGTTGTCACGGTTGTCACAGAGACCATATATCCTTCTGTTGCTGATCCTTTGTTGCGTCATTGCAAAAACTGTGCTACAATGTGGGCAAAAATGAAGAGAAAACCACATGTGGATCGAAGGGAGCGTGCGCCTGTGAAGCTGGACATCAACGTGCTGGCCGTGCTCTTTGCGCCGCTGCTTTTGCTGGTCGGCCTTGGTTTCACCGTCGCCATAGACCCGTATATCCAGCGTCAGCAGCGGTGCGTCATGCTCGTCATCGTGGCGCTGTGCTTCACGCTGGTCGCGCAGAACCTGCTGGAGAACGCGTTTTTTGTCAGTCGGTCAAACCTGGCTTTGAAGAACATACTGAGCGCCTACGGCTATTCTGTGCGCCCCGTCATCCTCATACTGTTTCTCTACATCATTCAACCGGGCGGGAGGAAGCGGCTCGAATGGACGCTGGCGGGGATCAATGCCGCGCTCTACTTCACCTCTCCCTTTACGGGACTCTGCTTTGAGATCCGGGAGTGGGACTACGCATCCCTGCAGGGCCCGCTGTGGTTTGCCTGCATTCTTATCAGCGCGGTGCTGCTGATTGAACTGCTGGCGCGAACCGTTATCCTCTATCGCGAAACCGGGAAGCGGGAGCGTCTGGTTCCCGTTTCTGTGGTGTTCATCATCATTCTGTCCGTTATCATGGATCTGCACGTGGGCATGCAGTCGCAGCCCATCACCTTTTTGACCATTGCCATCGTCGTGAGCAGCGTGTTCTACTACATCTGGCTCCACATCCAGTTTGTGCGCGAGCACGAGCGCGACCTGATGACGGCGCAGCGCGTCAAAATCATGATGACCCAGATCCAGCCCCACTTTCTGTTCAACGCATTGAACACCATCCGCGCCCTCTACGCCAAGGATTCGCCTCTGGCGGACAGGATGCTGGAGGATTTCAGCGCCTATCTGCGGCAAAACCTGGAGACGCTGAGCCAGACCGAGCTGATCCCCATCGCCAAGGAGCTGGAGCACACCCGGCTCTACGCGGATATCGAGACTCTGCGCTTTCCCAACATCCGCGTGGAATACCGGATAGAAGATGCGCAATTCAGGATTCCGGCACTGACGATCCAGCCCCTGGTGGAAAACGCGATCCGCCACGGCGTGCGCAGCCGGGAGGACGGCTTGGTGACGGTCTCCACGGTCCGGGAGGCGGGCGTGCACAGGATCACGGTACGGGACAACGGCGTGGGCTTTGATCCGAAGCATCAACAGGATGAATCCCACATCGGCCTTCAGAATGTGAAGGAGCGCGTGGAGCGGATGTGCGGCGGCACGGTGATTGTGGAGAGCGAAATGGGCGCGGGCACCGTCGTCACGCTGCTGATCCCGGACACTTTGCAAAACGGCATGAAGGAGCAAGGACAATGAGAGCAATCTGCGTGGACGATGAGCCGCTGGCGATGGAATACACCCTGGGCCAGTGCGAGCGCCTGCCTCAGATCAGCGAGGCGAAGGGGTTTACCGACGCTTTGGCCGCGCTGGAATGGCTTGGCACGCATTCGGCGGAGCTGGCGATTCTGGATATCAACATGCCGAAGATGGACGGCATCGAGCTGGCGGCGCGGATCAAACAGCGCTCTCCGCAGACTGCGATCCTGTTCCTGACCGCGTACCGGGAGTACGCCTTCGACGCTTGGTCGGTGCGTCCCAGCGGGTATCTGCTCAAGCCGGTGTCGCTGGAGAAGCTGGCGGAGGAGGTGCGCCATGCGTGCGGCGGGCAGGTCGATCCCGCGCCGGCGCATATCCGCGTCAAGACCTTCGGGGAATTCGACGTGTTTGTGGATGGCAAGCCGATCCACTTCAAGCTGGCGAAGGCCAGGGAGATCCTCGCTTATCTCGTGGACAAGCAGGGCGCCGGCGTCACCCGGAAGGACCTGTCCGCCGCGCTGTGGGAGGACAGGCTGTACGATCGTGGGATGCAGAAGCAGCTGGACGTCTATATCCGCTCCCTTCGTGAGACGCTGCGGGCGTGCGGCGCGGAAGAGATCCTCCGGATCGACAGGGGCGTTCTGCGCGTCGACCCGGAGCGGTTCGTCTGCGACGCGTACCTGTTCTTTTCCGGCGACAGCGATATGATCAACGCCTATCGCGGCGAGTACATGAACACCTACTCCTGGGCCAGCATGACGGAGAGCATCCTCACCTGGAGTACGATAAAGTAAACTGCGTTTTAAGATTTAATATATTGTTAACTATCCTGATCCCAATATGCCGGGATCAGGGTGGTTTTTCTTTGGACATCCTTTGGACAGCGCCTGATACAATACCAGAGACGTGAAATGCGCATCGGAAGCGGTGGGTTTGCTTCCGCTGTCATTTCCGCCAATGATCGTGGCGCGGGGAACAATTGGAAAACAGATGTGAGGAGGTAATGACAATGAAGAGAATGAGCATGATCGTGATGAGCCTGCTGCTGGCCGCTCTGCTGCTGGGCAGCGCTGCCTGGGCGGAGACCGAGTCGGCTGACGTGGAAAACCCGTCCTTTGTGGGGATCTGGACGTATACAGACGAAGAAAATGGCATAAGCGCCGTCTATGACCTGAAGGAGGACGGCACCGGCACCTATACCATGATCGTCGGCGAAGAAGAGGTTACCTACGAGCTGAAATACGAGGTCCAGGACAACCTTTTGCTGGTCACGTACGTCAACAACGAGACGTTTACCGAGGACGATGTGTTTGAAAACGAATTCCGCTTCGAGGACGAACAGACTTTGGTCATCAAGGATTCCTTCGACGAAGAGATGACCTATGTAAAGAATCAGGAATGACGCATCCCCGCCAGGATCATTCCTGAAAACCCGATGGAAATGAAGAAGATTTGTAACGATTCAGTCGAGGACTGAATGTCCCTTGCAGCAAGTCGCACCACCATGAGTGAACGCGTTCGCAGGGGCGATCTCCAAAGTGCCCCTGCGAGGCATGTTTGCAGTAATAGTTTTGGCATGATTGTATTCTGTTGATACGGATTTGGAGAGGGGTAGAGGTGTGAAGCAGGATTCTGAGAACAGGAGACTGATTTCGAGGCTTATGCTTCGCCTGCTGCCGGCGCAGATATTCCTTGCCGCGATCGGCGCGATCAACAGCATCGCATCCAGTCTTCTTGCCAGCAATATGCTGGGTGTGGAAGCCATGACTGCCATCGGGCTCTATATGCCCCTGGGCATGTTGATCAACGCTATAAGCACGCTGCTTGTGGGCGGGGCAACCATACTGAACGGGAAATACCTGGGCCAGAGGGCCAATGACAGGATCCGCAATGCCTTCTCGCTGGATATGATTGCATCGCTGCTGATGTCTGCAGCGATCATCATCGGCTATCTCCTCATGGCGCTCTTCGATCTTACGCGGTTCATCACAGACGATGGCGCGGTGCGGCTGCTGTTCAATCAATACCTGCTGGGCCAGGCGGTCGGCGTCATACCGATGGTGATCGGCAGCCAGCTGGCTTCCTATCTTTCCCTGGAGAACCGCACCGGGCTGACGACTTTGGCCACGCTGGCCTGTATCGTTGCGACCCTGTTTGCGAACCTGCTTTTCGTTCGCGCGCTGAACATGGGCGTGTTTGGGCTCGCGCTGGGTTCGTCCGCGGGCATGTGGGTGTTCTTGGCCATCCAGGCCGGTTACTATTTCTGCGGGCGGTCCACGCTGCCGGTGTCCCTCTCCCTTCGCAGGCTGGACTGGAGGGAACTCGGCACGATCCTGAAGGTCGGCGCGCCCGGGGCGATGATACTGGGCTACCAGTTTGTGCGCGGCATCGCGCTGAACAATCTCATCCTGCGGCACGCCGGCGTGGAAGGGCTTTCGGCCTTCGCGGCCAACGACGCGCTGCTGCGCTTCTTCTGGGCGGTGCCCTTCGGCATGGTATCCGTCTCGCGCATGGTGTTCAGCGTGGCCTACGGCGAGGAGGACCGGCGGACGATCGAGGATATCATGCGGACGATCCTCGCCCGATTCGTGCCGCTGATGATCGTCATATCGACGCTGATCGTGCTGCTGGCCAGGCCATTGACCTTCCTTCACTACCAGGAAACGGCCTCCCCGGTATTCCAGGCGACGGTGTGGGGCTACAGGATTCTGCCGCTGGCCATGCCGATCAGCGTTTTCACGCTCAACTACACCTGCTACGGGCAGACCGCCGGCAAGCTGCGGCTGGTGCATGTTCTGTCCCTGCTGACCGGCTTTGTCAACATTGTCCTCTTCTCGGCGCTTCTGATGCCCGCCCATGGCATGCGCGGCGTCTACGCGGCTCACGTACTCAACAGCGTGGCGCTGGTGGCTGTGATCGGGCTCTATGTAACCCTGTTCAACCGGCGATTGCCCAAATCCATCAGTGACCTGATGGCGTTTCCGGACGGCTTTGGCGCGCCGGAGGGCGATTGGATGAACCTCAGAATCGCCGGCATGGAGGAGGTTGTCCGCGTTTCGGAAGCGATCCAGAGCGCTTGCCTTGCCCATGGCGTGGATGCGCGCCGGTCGTACTTTGCTGCGCTGGCCATGGAGGAGATGGCGGGAAATATCGTGCGCCATGGCCTCACCCGGGACCGCCGTCGGCACGAGATCGACCTGCGCGTCACCTGGAAGGGCGACAGCCTGGTGCTGTGCATCAAGGATGACTGCGTTCGCTTCGACCCTGTTGAGCGCTTGAACATGCTTTCACCCAAGCATCCTGCAACCAATATAGGGCTCCGCCTGGCCCACCGCATCGCCCTGGATATGAGCTACCAGAGCCTGCTGGGCCTGAATGTACTTCTGATTCGGATATGATGCGCGCTTGCATCCCGGGATCGACAGATAAGGAGGTTTCCCACATGAAGAAGGCACTTATTCTGATGCTGGCCCTGATCCTGATCGCCCTGCCGATGACATGCACGGCGGAGTCGGCCATCCGCCTGCGCTACGCGGAGCTGGCGGAGACGGACCATCCGCTGACCGCCGACGCGCGCTATTTTGCCCAGCGGGTGGAAGAACTGTCCGGCGGGAGGATCACCGTGGATATCTACGACAACGCCCAGCTCGGCGCGGAGAAGGAGGCCGTGCAGGCCACGCAGATGGGGACCATCGACATCTGCCGGGCCACCGTGACGCTGCTGGCGGATTTCAACATGCCCGTGCTGAACGTGCTGGGCCTGCCGTACATCTTTGTCAGCCGGGACCACTGCTGGAGGGTGCTGGACAGCGAGATCGGAGATCGGCTTCGCGCCTGCCCGGAGGAACAGGGCACCGGCCTGGTGGGGCTGTGGTTTGCGGAGGAAGGTTCCCGCAACCTGATCACGGTGGACGGCCCCGTGACCACCATCGACCAGCTCAAGGGGCGGAAGATCCGCGCCAACAACGCCAGCCTCATGATCGACGTGGTAAACGCCATGGGCGCTTCCGCCGTGCCGATGGCCTACACCGAGGTGTACACCTCTCTGCAGTCCGGCGTGATCGAGGGGCTGGAAAACATTCCCGCCGGTTATAACTCCTCCTCCTACTACGAAGTGGCTCCCTACTATGCCCTCACGCGGCACATCACCAGCGTCAGCATGATCGTGATGTCCGAGACCTCCTGGAACCGGCTGAGCGAGGAGGACAGGGAGATCATTCGTCAGGCCTCAAAGGATACGGAGCAGCATGCGCGGGTTTCCGCCCAGGAATTCGACGACAAGGCCATGCAGGAGCTGGAGAGCAAGGGCGTGAAGATCAACGAGGTGGAGGATCTCGAGGCCTGGATCGAGGCCTGCGCGCCGGTGCGGGAGAAATATGGCGCCGGGTACGAGGACCTGATCGCGGACATCGACGCCATGCGGTGACGGCGCATCCGTCAAGCGAAGCGGGTGAGGCTATGGTGCGCTTTCTCGAAACCATGAACAGGGTCGCGGAGATTCTCTGCGCGGCCCTGATGGTGTTGCTGTCCCTGGAGACGGTTTACGTCATCGTGATGCGCTACGTCTTCAATAACGCGCCCTACTGGGGCGAGGTGATCTCCCGGTTTCTGATGGTGTATGCCTGCATGTTCGGCTTCTCCATGGGCATCCACGACGACACCCTGGTCAGGATCAACGCCTTCGACCGTTTTCTGTCAAAACGGGCGCGGCGCCTGCTGGACGGATTCGGCGTGCTGTGCATGGCGGTGTTTTCGATATTCATGATCGTGGAGGGCATCAGGTATACGTCGCTTTGCCGCGGCAACGTCATCAGCGGGCTGAACATCCCCTCCAGTTGGGAAATGATCTGCATTCCCATCGGCGGGTGCTTTTGCCTTATGCAGACCATCCGGCGGGGAATCATACTGAGGAGGGACCTATGAGCGTTGACAGCCTTGCGACGATCCTGCTGGTGGGGAGCTTTTTCCTGCTGCTGATTCTGAGAATCCCCGTGGCCATTTCGCTGACGCTTTCCTCCATCGTCACGGCCCTGTACCTGCGCGTCAGCCTGACCGTGCTCATACAGGGCATGTTCAAGGGCGTGGATTCCTTCGCGCTGCTGGCAGTGCCTTTCTTTATCATCGCCGGCGAATTCATGGGAAAGGGCGGCATATCCAAGCGCCTCGTGGGCTTTGCCAAGGTGCTGGTGGGGAACCTGCGAGGGGGCCTGGCCTACGTCAACTGCATCACCAGCACGATCTTCGGCGGCATTTCCGGTTCTGCCGTGGCGGACATCTCCTCCCTCGGCGCGATCCTGATCCCCATGATGAAGGACGAGGGCTACGACGAGGACTTCTCCGTGGGCATCACGCTGTCCACGTCGGTGCAGTCCATACTGATCCCGCCCAGCCACAACATGGTGATCTACGCCATGGTGGCCGGCGGCCTGTCCGTCGGTCGGATGTTCCTGGCGGGGCTGCTGCCGGGGTTGTTGCTGGGCATCTGCCTGCTGGCATATTCCGCTGTCGTATCCCAACAGCGAAAATATCCCGCCGGGATAAAAGTACCCTTTAAGCAAGGACTGCGCATCGTGGGGGATTCCCTCTGGAGCCTGGGAACCGTGGCGATCATACTGATCGGAGTATGCACCGGCATTTGCACGGTGACGGAATCCGCCGCTCTGGCCGTGGTGTATGCCTGCTTGGTGTCAGTTGTCGTCTATCGGGAGGTACCGCTTGGAAAGCTGCTCTCCGTCTTCCGGGACGGCTTCAAGACGGTGGCGAACGTGATGTTCCTGATCTCGGCATCCAGCGCGTTCGGATGGCTGCTGGCCTATATCCGGGTGCCGCAGGTAGTCTCGAACGCCATCCTCTCCGCCGCCCACAGCCGGTTCACGGTCATGCTGGCGCTGAATGTGATCCTGCTGGTACTGGGCATGATCTGCGATATGGGCCCGATCCTGTTGATCGCCACGCCGGTGCTGCTGCCCATCGCCCGAGCTGTGGGCGTTCACCCCATCCACTTTGGCATCATCATGATGCTCAACCTCGGCATCGGACTGACCACCCCGCCCGTCGGCGCTGCGCTGTTCGCGGCGGCTTCCATTGGACATGTGAGCATAGGACGGGCCGTCCGGGCAACGCTGCCGATGTACCTGGTGATGCTCCTCGTCCTGGTAGTCGTTAACGTCGTGCCGGACCTTGTGCTGTTCCTGCCCAGGCTGCTGATGGGCGACATGTGACGTTTACCGAGGACGATGTGTTTGAAAACGGTACCACGGTTTCAGGTGTAGAATCGAAGGAGAGATAATTGTCCATGAGTGAACAAAGAAAAGCGGTCAGACTGAGCCCGGAACAGCTGGAACAGGCCAATGGCGGCGCTTCCGTTCAGGGCGTCTACAGGCCCGGCTTTCAGCACAAGCGGGAATCGCTGCGCTTTTTCCGGGCTTGCGTCGGCGACAGCGTCTACGTAAAAGCCATGAGCAGCGCGGCCGGACGCGCGCATCACTATGTCGCAGCACGCGCCTTTTTGAGTCAGTCGGATTGGGATAAGTTCGTCTGGATCGAGGAACATGGTTCCCTGGATGGCTTTCCGGGGTAAAAAGCGAAAAAGGATTCTGAAACGCGATCGGGCGTTTTGGGAAATAGATGAATGGAGGAAAAGAAGATGAGAACAATCAAGACGATTCTTGCGATCATGATGATCGCGGCACTGTGCGCGGGTGGCGTGGTTCTGGCGGAGGAGCCGACCGCAAAGATCATCACCCCGAACAACCCTGAGATCGACATTGAGGCGCTGGCGGATGGGGAGTACCCCGCGGCTTTCGAGCCCGCTGCCCTTGCGGACGGCGAACTGACCTTCACGGTCTACTGGGAGGACACCCTCGATGTCGTGGAAATCAGCCAGCTCGCCCCGGGCGACACCCTCTATGTGGGGGATACCGTCGTGGACGTGGAGACCGTGGAACAGGACGAATACGGCGACCTGCTGATCAATGGCGGCCTTGACAACGGCGGTGTGACCCTGCGTGCCTACGACGAGGACAACGTCTGGCGGGCCGTGGAGTTTGACGACCATCACACCTACTTCAACTGGGGCGAGACCACGCTGCCCCTCTCCGAAGATGTGACCTTCACCGACGGCTGGGACATCGAGAAGGACCCCGTGACCGTGACCGGCGCGGAAGCGGTCGCCGAGGCGATCAGCACCACAGAGATGGACGCCTTCAGCCCCCTGAACACCACTGTGCGCGTGGAAGACGGCCAGATCGTGGAGATCGTCCGCGTGTACATGCCGTAAGGAATGCGTTGGAGAGGCTGTCTCAACACCGACAGTCTCAATGATTGGAAGTGTTCACGATCAGCGGAAGGGCCGCGGGACGGATGTCGCGCGGCCCGGAGGAGGCCGCAGGGCTGCGCCGGGAATCAATTGATTCTTCGGAACATGAATCCTACTGGAGGAAGAGACAATGAGTAAGACCAAGATCATTCTTGCGATCATGGTGATCGTGGCGCTGTGTGTGGGAAGCGTTGTCATGGCAGAGGAGGCGGCAACCGTCACCGCTCATGACTACCTGGGCGAATGGGTGGATCAGGATGGCATGACCAACATCGACATTACCACCCGCGAAGAGGGCGATGGATACATCGTCAATG
>CAMVBO010000040.1 GCA_947165745.1 uncultured Clostridia bacterium
ACGTACTCGGAGACCACTTCCTCCAGGCTGACCCGGGAGCGCAGCTCCTCCAGCCAGGTATCCGACAATCTTCCGCTCATACACGCCCCTCGACAGTTTCGTTCAATGGCCCGCCCGGGGTCCATCCTCCGGGAGTTACAGTAGTTTATTATTCGCCAATTTCGCCGTTTTTCCTGCATCGATTCCACAAATTACACAAGAAATTCGTGGCACTTAACCGACGCGGCAAACGCCCGTCGGCGGCTTTTCAACGCCGCGCGACCCGCGAAATCGAACAGATGGAACAATATACTATATACAACACCTGTTTAAAAAAATCCTTTTTTTTATTTATTTTTAACTATATACTGAAATTCCGTCGCTTTCCGACGCGCACGCCTCGCGGCCTGGCGCATAGTATACACCGAAAGCGCCCGAATCAACGACCTGGGCGCTTCGATGGGTTTAAATGCGCTGATGCGGCGGCCGAAGCCCGGCCGCCGCGCTGGAGGTTTTGAATATGCCGATCCTCGTTTCAAAATTCGGCGGCAGCTCCACCGCCGACGCCGGCTGTTTCCGGCGAATCCGGGAGATTCTGGAGACCTCGCCCGCCCGTCGATGCGCGGTACTGTCCGCGCCGGGGGTATCACAGAAGCACGCCGGCAAGGTCACATCCCTGCTGGCGGCCTGCTGGCGGCTTCGCCGCGACAGGAAGGCGCTGCGCTCCGCCGTGGATACCATCGCCAGGCGCTATGACGAAATCGCGCGGCCCCTCGGCGTCGATGGGTTCAGGGCGGTCGCGGAGGATGAGATTCTCTCCGCGATGGCGGTCTCGGAGGCCAGCGTGCTCAGCCGGGGTGAACATCTTTGCGCGCTGCTGTTTGGCCAATACAGCGGCATCCCCATGGCGGACGCCACCGACGCGGTTCAGTTTGACCCGGGCGGCGGGTTGAATATGGAAGCGACGCTGGCCCGGTTCATCGGCCTGTCCAGGAGATATGACAAACTGATCGTGCCGGGGTTCTATGGCGCGGAGCCGAGTGGAAGGATTCGCACCTTCCCCCGCAACGGCTCGGACATCACCGGGGCGCTGGCCGCGGCGGGCATGGGGGCCAGTCTCTATGAAAACTGGACGGACGTGCCCGGGCTGATGACCGCCGACCCGGCCATCGTGCCCGACGCGCGGCTGATTCGCCAGGTCAGCTATCGCCAGATGCGCGCGCTTGCGAGAGCCGGCGCTCAGGTGCTGCACCCCGCCTGCCTCGACCCTGTGGCCATGGCGGGCATCCCCACGCGATTGCGCTCGACCCGGGAGCCGGAGAACTACGGTACGCTGATTGACGACAAAGTGGCCGAGATCGTGCCGTGCCTTGCCGGCAGGCGTGAGGCGGCGCTGCCCGTGAAGACCCACGATGAGAGCACCGAAGCGGCGTGCGTGTCCATATTCGGGCTGCCGCTGAATGCCGTGACGGAGGCGGCCGGAATGCTCGAGCCGATATTCATCGAGCCCGGTCGCGACTGCGTGCGTGTCTACGTGGAACGGGCGGCCTATGAGATGAGCCTGCGGGCGCTGCACGGGAGGTTGATATAAACTCGAATCCCTCGCCGCGCGGGACGACGGCGGTTTCAAGCCTGTCGTCCCGCGTTGGGCGAGGGATCATCGCGTGGAAACTGGTTTTTGCTTTGTCAATACCCCGGTCCCCGGTTGCTTCGTCAGTATCCCGCCCTCCGATAGCTGTTTCTCCGGGCCGACTGCCTCGCCTTGCGCGAGCGCATGTAGACCCGCCACCCGTTCACCGCTGAGACCAGGCAGAACGCCAGCAGCAGCAGCTTGACAAATTCGCTCAAAAAGATATTCCAGCGGGGCCAGAACAGATCCAGCAGCATCAACAGCAGTATCACCCCGCCCAGCGCCAGGTTCACCAGCGGCAGGTATTTTTCCATTTGCCTCATCTGTATCGCCCCTCGCCGTATCTGGATGTGGAAGCGGAAGACCGCCGCGGGGCGTATCTCCCGTCAGAGGAATAGGGCCTGCGATCGCTGTACCCGGAAGCGGAGGACGCCGGGCGCCTTTCGCCGCCGGAGCGGTAGGACGAGGTGCCGTAGCGCGGCGCGTAACCATCCCGGGGCCTCTGCGCGCCATAGCCGCCGTAGGTGTCCCGCGCAGGCTGCCGTGCCTGGGTCGATCGACGCTCCGGGGGCATTTGGGCAGGCCGGCGCGGTGCGTTTGCGGCGCGCATCAGCGTCTGGCAGTTGAACCAGCTGACGACGCACAGGATCAACATCAATCCCTTGGTCAGCCGGTTGTCGATGAAGTTCATGGCGGTGTTGACGCGGTCGATCAGATACAGCACGACGTACATGTTGCAGATCAATATCGCCGCGTGGGGCAAAAGCCGCCTAAGCCGCTTGAGCATTTGCAGGTATCCCCTTCCTCATGTGTATCCGTCCGTCGCCGATCATTCCGTCACGCGGTCGACGACCATGATGTAATCGCTGCTGTTTCTACCGCCGTCAGAGGGCACGTTGACCAGCTTGCTCGCCAGCGCCAGCAGCGAGGTCTGCCCGCCGTCCAGGTTATAGGCCAGCTTGCAGCCATAGCCCGCCATGATGTTGGCCAGCTGTTTGATGGTCGCGCCGCGGGAGTTCTTGTTTCGGCCGTCCACCGCCACGAAGCAGTAATGCCCCGGTTCATAATAGCCAAACGCGGATCGGGGATTCTTGCGATCGTTGCGATGGCCCTCGGTGAAGGTCTCCAGCGGCATGCCCTCGCCGTCCAGCATGGACGGGCCGAAGCACCAGCTTTGATAGGCCCCGCGCTCCATCTCCCGCATGGCGTCGAACTCGCTGGCCTTGAAGATCTCCAGGTGGCCGTCCCAGTAGAGTATGGCGATGTCGTCCGTGGTCTTGTTGTCGCGGTAAAGCGTGCCGTTTCGGATGACCACGCCGGTGTCCCGGGTGCCATAGTAGTCGCCGTTCAGCGACGCGACGGCGCTGTAGCGCTCGGCGATCTTTTCGATCCACTCGGTATAGCCCCGGCCATAGGTATCCTTGCCGAAGGCGGTGATCAGACAGCTGATGTCCGCGATATAGAATTCCACCAGGTAGACCTGCGACTTCACATCGTCGTTGTACTCGGTAAAGTAGCGCACGTTGACGTTGGCGCTCTGGTAACCGGTGTCCGAAAAGTTCACCGCGCCATTGGTGAATTTATCGGCGAATACGTCCCTGAAATCGCCGACCTTCACAGGCGCCGGCGTCTCGGTGGGCGCCGGGGCCGGCGTCTGTTCGACCACTTCCGCGGCGCTCTCCGCTTCGCTCACCTGCGGATCGGCCGTTTCAGGCTCCGGCGTCGCCACGGGGACGCTGGCCTGCCCGGCCTGCGCCGCCGTGGAGCCGTGGCGGCTGGAAACGATGCCGATGGAGGCCTCGCTGTGGGGAATGACGTGGTGCGGCAGCGCGTACAGCACCAGCGCGATGCCCAGCGCCAGCACGTGCGCGGTCAGCACGAGCCAGATCGGCCACGGGTCGCGCCTGAACTGGCTGCGCAGCCAGTTCAGAACGCCGCCTCGCCGGGGTTGATATCCTCCCCTGCTTCGATTCATGTGGTACTCCCTCGCTTCAGATGTGCTTTAGTGCATCGAACGTCGCTCAGCGCAGGCTCTCCATCTCCGCGATGCGCTTCTTCAGCTTCTCCAGAAGCTGCTGGTTGGTGGCCAGCTTTTCCTTCTCGGTCTCCACCAGCTGGGCGGGCGCCTTGCTGACGAAGCCGGGGTTGTTCAGCATATTGGTGGCCCGGGCGATCTCGCCGTTGAGGCCCTTGAGATCCTTCTCCAGGCGCTTGAGCTCCTTCTCCACGTCCACCAGCTCGCCCAGGGGCATGAACAGCTCGCAGGGCTCGGTGACGGCGGAAGCGGACTTCTCGGGGTTGGCGGCGTGGGCGTCGATCAGCTCCAGCGCGCTGGCGCCCGCCAGGCGCTTGAAGTAACCCTCGGCGCTCACGAGCGCGTCCTTCCAGCCCTCGTGGGGCTTGAGGATCAGCGTGGCCTTGCGGCCCGGCTGCACGTTCATCTCGGCGCGCAGGTTGCGCACGGCGCGAATGACCTCCATGACGCCGTCCATGCGGGCGGCCTCATCGGCGAAGTCATACTCCTTCTTCAGCTCCGGCCAGGACGCGCTGATCAGCATGCCATCGACGCCCGGCAGGTAACCGTATACTTCCTCCGTGATGAAGGGCATATAGGGGTGCAGCAGCTTCAGCATGCCGGTGAGCACGTAGAGCAGCACCTCCTGGGTGGTCTCCTTTACGTCGCCTTCCTCGGCATACAACCCCTGCTTGGCCATCTCGATATACCAGTCGCAGAAGGTGCTCCACACGAAGTCATAGAGCTTCGTGGCGGCGAGGCCCAGGTCGTAGTTTTCCAGATTCTCGGTCACGCCGCGCACGGCCTCCTGATAGCGGGTCAGGATCCACTTGTCAGCCGGAGACAGCTTCGCCGCGTCGATGCCCTTGGGCGCAAAGCCCTGCAGGTTCATCAGCACGAAGCGGCTGGCGTTCCAGATCTTGTTGGCGAAGTTGCGGTAGGACTCGATCTTCTCCTCGCTCATGCGGATATCGCTGCCGGGGGCCACGCCCATCACCAGCGAGAAGCGCAGCGCGTCCGCGCCGAACTTGTCGATGACCTCGATGGGGTCGATGCCGTTGCCCAGGGACTTGGACATCTTCCGGCCCTGAGCGTCGCGCACCAGGCCGTGCATCAGCGCCACCTCGAAGGGGCATTTGCCGGTGTGCTCGATGCCGGAGAACACCATGCGGGCCAGCCAGAAGAAGATGATGTCATAGCCGCAGGACAGCACGGTGTTGGGATAGTAATAGTTGAAGTCGTCGGTCTTGTCCGGCCAGCCCAGCGTGGAGAAGGGCCACAGCGCGGAGGAGAACCAGGTGTCCAGCACGTCCTCGTCCTGGTGCACGGGACCGCCGCACTTCGGGCAGACCGTGATGTCCTCGCGGGTCACGAAGGTCTCGCCGCAGCTGTCACAGTAGAAGGCGGGAATCCGATGGCCCCACCACAGCTGGCGGCTGATGCACCAGTCGCGGGTGTTCTCCATCCAGTGGAGATAGGTCTTTTCAAACCGGTCCGGGATGAAGCGGAGTTTTCCGTCGTAAACCACCTTGCAGGCGGGCTCGGCCAGAGGCTGCATCTTCACGAACCACTGTTTGGAAACCATGGGCTCCACCACGGTGTGGCAGCGATAGCAGGTGCCCACCTCGTGGTTCAGCGGCTCAATCTCCTTGAGCAGGCCCAGTGCCTTCAAATCCGCCACGATGGCCTTGCGGGCCTCGTCGGTGGTCATGCCGGCGTACTTGCCGCAGTCCAGCACGGTGGGCTCGTCCACGGTGGCCCGCCCGGAGGCGATCAGCTCGGCGTTCTCGGCGGCCTCCGCCGCGCCGGTCATGTGGCCGTCGTAAGTGAACACGCGCACCATGGGCAGGTTGTGGCGCTTGCCGACCTCAAAGTCGTTGGGGTCGTGGGCAGGGGTGATCTTCACCACGCCGGTGCCCTTTTCCATGTCGGCGTGCTCGTCGCAGACGATGGGGATTTCCTTGTCGATCAGCGGCAGGATCGCGTGGCAGCCGTGCAGGTGGGCATAGCGCGGGTCGTCCGCGTTGATGGCCACGGCGGTGTCGCCCAGCATGGTCTCCGGACGAGTGGTGGCCAGCTCCAGCATCTCCCCCGTCTCCTTCACGGGATAGAGGATGTGCCAGAAGTTGCCGTCCTTGCTCTCGTACTCCACCTCCGCGTCGGAAAGGCTGGTCTTGCAGCAGGGGCACCAGTTGATCATGCGGCTGCCCTGATAGATGAGACCCTTGTCGTACAGGCGCACGAATGTCTCCCGCACAGCGCGGGAAAGGCCCTCGTCCATGGTGAAGCGCTCGCGGCTCCAGTCGCAGGACACGCCCAGCTTGCGCAGCTGACTGACGATCCTGCCGCCGTACTCCTTCTTCCACTCCCAGGTGCGCTCCAGGAACTTTTCGCGGCCCACCATCTGCTTGGTCAGGCCCTCCTTGCGCAGCGCGTCCACCACCCTCACCTCGGTGGCGATGGCGGCGTGGTCCGTGCCGGGCACCCACAGGGTCGGATCGCCCTTCATGCGGTGATAGCGGATCAGCACGTCCTGGGGCATTTCATCCAGGGCGTGGCCGATGTGCAGCTGGCCGGTGATGTTCGGAGGCGGCATGACGATGACGAAGGGCTTTTTGCTCTCGTCCTTCACGGGCTTGAACGCGCCAGAGTGCTCCCACATGTCGTAGATGCGGCTTTCAACCTGGTTGGGCTGAAACACCTTTTCCATCGTGAATTCCTGCTTGGTTTCCATGTATATATCCCCCTTGTATTATAGACAAATCACCATAATTGCGCCGATGCCGCACACCAGCACGCCGATCAGGCGGCAGGCGGCGGCTTTGCCGCGGGTGCGCTCGTTGTTGAACATGGCCGTGGCGATGACCGTGACGCCCAGGCCGACGGCCATGACAGCCAAGCCAATGTAATTGACCAGGCCGAGGTCCGGCCGCTTCAGCGCCGCGCTCTTTCCGAACACGCCCAGCACCGCGGCGATGACGACCACCACCAGCGCGCCACGCACCGCGTAGTAGCCCAGCAGGCCGTTGCGTCCGTCGCGTCCTGACATTGCGATCCCTCCCTGTCTTCGCCGCTGCCTTGCGGCCCCGGCGAACCGCATGACCCGCTTTGAGGCGTTCCGCCCGCCGGGTCCACATAAAACGCGGAGCATCGCCACAAAGGGCGGATTGCTCCGCGGTACCACCTTAATTCGCCCTGACCGTTGGATCAAAGCCTCTTTGCGCTTTAAGGGGCGCGTCCCGCCGGGTTACTCCGTTCGCCCGGCTGTCTCAAAAGCGACCTTCGTCCTTCTGCGTTCCGAGCGGCCTTCCAGCCAGCGAGCCGCTCTCTCTTGGGGGCACAAAGGATTACTCCTCTTTCTCATCGACGCCACTATTATAGCACCCGCGCCTGTATTCGTCAAACGGATTGGCGCAGGTGACAGGATTTTAACACGGCGCGGCATCCCTTACAAATGCCGATCCGCCACGAGGGCCGTCCAGCCGCCCATGTCGGCCTCCCGAACGACCTCGAACCCGTTTTTGAACCAGAAGTGGGTGGCCTGCGGGTTGTCCTTGGCAATGGCCAGCCTGATTCGGCTTACGCCCATGGATTTCAGGTAATCCATCGCTTCCGTGATGATCCCTGTGCCGGTCCCACGCCCCTGCATGGCGCTGTTCACCATGAAAAAGCCGATGTAGGCGCTCTCATCGTCGGGATAGGCTTCGACGCAGTCCATCACCGCCGCCAGCGCGTCGCCGTCAAAAAAGCCCATGTAGTGCTTTTGCTCGGGCGCCACGTCCTCGGGAAGCAGCGTCATGTCCCGCTTCACCTGCTCCAGACTGGGCCGGCCGCCGCAGTATTGATAGTAAACCGTGTTTTTCTCGCAGAAGCGCAGCACGTCCTCCGCGTCCGCCTCGTCGAGGGCGCGGACCGCGTACCGACGGCTGAGTTTTGAAATGTCCATCGTATCTCCCCTCGTCAGTCGAACTGATTGCGCGGGTCGCTGCTCTTGCGGGGATGATCGTCATCCTCCAGGAACTCGATGTCCAGCCGCTGGAAGGGCACCTCTTCCATAAAGTGTTCCGGCAAAAACTGGGTGCGCCGGAATTCCTCGAACTCCCGATAGTGCTTGTTCAGCCACAGCGGGCGCGGGATGTCGAATTCGTGGCACAGCTCCGTCAGCGCGTCCTCCACGCCCTCCCAGGCGCAGGGCGCGGTGGCCTGTCGCTCGATGCGATGCTTTTTGATGATCTTTGCCCACAGTCTCGGCATGAATACCCCTCCCACGATGCGTGATGGGGATATTATAGCGCATAAACAGCGCGGATGCAAATGTCGTCAGGGTTTTGCCTGTGTTCCCCGGCTGTCGATGATCTCCGCAAAGTCCGCGCTATCGCCGTCCTTCGTCACCTCAAAGTGAATGTGGGCGGGCATGTCCGCCTCGCACGGCACCGACGGGGCCACGGCGCTGATGACATCGCCCGCGCGAACCTCGCCGCCGATTTCCACCAGGTTCAGCGTGTTCAGCCCACGACAGACGGATTGCCATCCGTCGCCGTGGTCGATGACGATCACGTTGCCCCACAGCCGGTCACACCAGGCGTCGGCCACCACGCCGTCCCGGCAGGCGTACACGGCCTCGCCGGGGCTCCCCGCGATGTCAAGCGCCGGGTGGGTCTGCCATTGGCCGAGGGTCGCGGACCACACCGGCTCGTTCGGCGCGTATTCCCCGATGATCTCCCCCTCCAGCGGCCATGTCCACGGGTTGGGCTCGACCGTGGGCGCGGGCGTTGGCAGGGCGCTCTCCGCCCTGGCCGAAAGCGCGGTTTTCGCCGCGGGCTGCTCCGCTTTCGGTTGCGCCGAGCGATTCCTGTAGGCGCTGGAACCGGCGGCAAGAATCGCCAGCAGCAGCGCCAGCGCCGCATAGTAACCCACGCGGCTCCACCCCTCGCGGGAGACGGACCTGATGCGCGCGACAGCGCGGCTGAACGCCTTTGTGGCTTTTCCTTTGATTTTATTCCACATGAAAACACCCCCTGTATCGCCAGTATTGACGGTACAGGGGGCTTTATTCAATCAATCGTAATCGTCGTCGTCATCGTCGTAGTCGTCATAATCGTCGTAGCGCTCCCGCTTCCGGGCCTCGCGCCGCTTCTGGGCGCTCATGCGGCGCATGTACTCAAGACGCCGGGCCTCGTAAATGCGCTTGCGGCGCTTGTCCTTGCGGGAGGCGCGCACGGCTCCGGCGACCACCAGCGCGATGATCAGCAGGATCAGCACCACGCACAGCAGCACCACCAGCGGATCCTCAAAGTGCTTGAGCACCGGGAAGATGTCCGTCAGCTGCGTCTTGGGCGGCTGTTCGGCGATGGAGCGGTCCGCCACCAGCAGCGCCCTGATCTCCTTGCCGGACTGGTCCACATAGCGCAGCCGGCCGATGATCTCGCCCTCCGAAATGGGCGCGGCCATGTCGCTGGTGACGGTCATCTCGCAACGGGAGACAAAGTCGTCAATGGCGTCCTTCATGGCCTGCTCGTTGTTGTTTTCCACCATGCGGGTGTAATCCGGATCGCTGATCTGGGCAATCTTCAGCCCCAGGCGGCCTTGCTCCGGGTCGCTCTCGATGGCGTTGGACACCCGCAGCGTGGCGATCTTC
>CAMVBO010000041.1 GCA_947165745.1 uncultured Clostridia bacterium
CAAAATGAACTTCACGTTGGTCTTGCCGTAGCTGCCGGTGATGCCGATGGTGATGAGCCCCTTATGCTCGCGGATCTTCTTCTTCGCGCTCTTGAAAAAGCTGGCGTTCAGCCGCGCCTCATAGGGGTTGATGATCATGGCCGCCAGCTGCACCAGAAAGGGCATGGCTGCAAACAGGAAGAATACCGGGATGTGCACCAGCGACAGCAGCACCGCCGCCAGCAGGCAGATGGCCAGCAGCACGGACAGCAGCCGGCGAATGCGCTGGGTGGCCACGAAGGGCTTGCGGCTGGGCCGGGTGTAATCCCGCCAGGCGATCCAGCCCATCAGCGCCGCGAACAGCACCAGCACCAGCCAGCCGGACAACGTGCGCCGCGCCTCCTCCCCCGCCATGAACATGGACAGCACCACCGGCAGATACAGGCTCAACGCCGCCGCCAGAAAGGCCCAGAGCACGTTCTCCTTGAGCATGCGGTCCCGGTTCTTCGACAGCCAGTGGCGATAGGCCGGCAGCTGATAGCGCTCCATTTGCAGCACATGGATGTAGTGTACCGACGCCGCGCAGCAGGCCACCGCGACGACGGCAATTTCCACGATCGAAAATATCATAATTCTCCTTATTCCCTCACAAGATACGGGTCGTTTTCCGGGTTGCCCTCGGGCAGGTGCTCCAGCGCCATGATCAGCGCGTCCTCGGTGTTTTCATAATAGCGCTTGCGATAGCCCACGTCGATGAAGCCCAGCTTGTGATAGAGGTTTTGGGCGGCGGTGTTGCTGCGGCGCACCTCCAGCGTCATCCAGTTCATGCCGCTGTCCGCCGCCAGCTGGATCATCGCCCGGGTCACCTGTTCGCCATAGCCCATGCCGCGGCGGTCCTCCCGCACGGCGATGTTGGTAATGTGGCCCTCGTCCAGCACGAACCACACCCCGGCGTAGGCGATGGCCTCGCCGTCCTCGCGTAGTACCATATAGCGGGCGCAGGCGTTGTCCGTCACCTCGCGATAGAAGGCGTCCTTCGACCAGGGCGTCTTGAACGTGGCCGCCTCGATGGCTGCCACGGCTTCAACGTCTTCCAGGGTCATCAAACCGATTGTAATTTCTGGCATACAGTCCTCTTTTGAAGTTGATTTCATTGATGTTCGAGGCGTTGACAGCGGCTTGCGCCTCACGCCTCACGCCCGGCTTTCCTGGCGCGCTCTCGCTCCGCCTGGGGCGCGCGCAGGTATATGGGCCGCAGGGCCGCGGCGTCCACCCAGGTTTCGGGATGGGCAGCCGCCAGCACGCAGGCCGCGTCGGCGCGCAGGTCCCTCAGGCTGGGCGGGGCGATCAGCGCCCGCTCGTCCAGGGCGTCCCGCACCGCACGGGCGTGCACCGGCACGCCGTCGCCCACGAATGCCAGCCGCCGGCCTTCCGGCAGGCGCGCCAGGAAATCTGTAAGGGGTTCGGCCGCGTCCCGCAAAGCGCGAACAGGCATGCCACCCGCCATGTCGAAGGCCGCGCAGTAGACTTGTCCCCGCCGCGCGTCCAGAATCGGGCAGCAGAGGCCGTCAAAGCCATAGAAGTTCATGGCCAGCGCCTCCAGCGCATGCACGGCGCAGCAGGGCTTGCCCACCGCGTGCCCGAGGCCCTTGGCGGCGCACACGCCGATGCGCACGCCGGTGAAGGAGCCGGGGCCCGCCACGGCAGCGAACACATCCACCTCCGCGCAGGTCAGTCCAACGGCGCTCAGCGCCTCGTCCACGGCGGGCATGATGGTTTCGGAGTGGGTCAGGCCATGGTTCATGGCGATCTGGTGGACGATCCTGCCGCCCTTGAGCACCGCGCAGCCCGCCACGGGGCCGGAGGTATCAATGGCCAGCACCGTGGGGTTCAGCCCTTCATTCCCCATCCTCGTCCCTCCAGTCATCGAGCGCCGCGGGATCGAAGCCCGCCACGCCGTCGTTTTCAATGGAAATCCGCCGCTCGTCGTCCGACGCGCCGCGCGACAGCGCAATCCGCAGCGCGGGCGAGACGTCCAACTCAGCCATCTGCGGCCACTCCACCATCGCCACGCCGTCGCCGCCCACGAACTCGTCCAGCCCGGCGGCATAGTATTCGTCAGGGTCGGACAGGCGGTAGAGGTCGAAGTGATACAGCTTGCGGTCCCCCGCCTCATAGGGCACCATCAGCGTAAACGTCGGGCTGGGCATGGGGCCTTTGACGCCCATGCCCCGGGCGATGCCCCGGGCCAGCACGCTCTTGCCCGCGCCCAGGTCGCCCGTCAGCAGCACCGCGTCCCCTGCCGAGAGCATCGGCGAAAGCCGCGCGGCAAAGGTCATTGTGTCGGATTCCGAGTGAGTAAGAAAGTTCATGGATTGCCTCACAGACCATTTATTGAGTGAATTCACTAAAATCTTTGGGAGGGCTTTAGAGTGTGTTTCTAAATTCCCCAAGATGCATTTTCGGCGCCTTGAACTGCACATTCCTCATTTTAGAAACACACTCTAGCGCAAACCTCCGCGATCCGCCTTACCGGATGCAGACCACGCCTTCCGGCCGAATGGCCAGCACCGTGGTGGCTTTATCGCCGAAGACGCCGTCCATGGCGGCGCGATACCGCTCCAGGGTGTCGAAGGGCACGAAGGCCAGGATCGTCCCGGCGAATCCGCCCCCATGGTTGCGCCAGGCGCCCCTGCCGGAGAGCATCCTGCGGCTCATCTCCAGCGCCAGGGGGATCTCCTGGTTGTCGCTTGAGGCCACGTGCAGGTTTTGCAGCAGCTCCCAGCTGCTGTCGCCGGCGGCGATCACGGTGTCGAAAAAGCCCTTCAAATCGTCACGCTTCAGGGCGTCGGCGGCAGCCTGGGCGCGGCGGGTGTCGTCCACGTAGTGGAAGGCCCGCAGGATGGCCCGATCGGCGACCCGGTTCTTCAGCTTCGGCAGCGCCTCGAACAGCGCTTCCGGCGTCACGTCCGTCAGCAGCTCGTGCCCCATGGCCTTCGCCACGGCCTTCATCTCGGCGGGAATGGCGGCATACTCGTATGTCAGGTTGCCATGCTCGCCGCCGGCGCTGACCACGCACACCGCGTAGCCCTTCGCGCCAAAGTCATAGCGGATGGCCTCCACGCCGGTGGGATTGCGGCTGAAATCCTGGATGGACAGGCCGCCCACGGCGCTGGCCATCTGGTCCATCAGGCCGCTGGGCTTGCCGAAAAACACGTTTTCGGCGTACTGTGAGATGCGGGCATTCTCCTGGGGATCGATGATCCAGCCGTTGTACAGCGCGTCGAACACGCCCACCAGCATGACCTCCAGCGCCGCCGAGGAGGACAGGCCGCTGCCCTTGAACACGGTGCTGGTGACGCTGGCGTCAAAGCCGCCCACCTTGTAGCCCAGCTGTCCAAGTCGCGCCGCAACACCGCGAATCAGGGAGAAGGTGGTCTCCTTCTCATCCTCGCGCACGGCGGTGTCGGTGATGTCCACGTCGAAGGGCTTGTCGTAACCTGCGGAGTACAGCACCACGCGCCCGTCATCGCGGGGCGCGACGGCGGCCACTGTGTCCAGGTTCACCGCCGCAGCCAGCACCTTGCCGTTCTGATGGTCGGTGTGATTGCCCACCACCTCGGTGCGGCCCGGCGCGGACACGAAAGCCTCCGGCTCCCGGCCAAACTGGGCGCGGAAGGTCTCCGCCAGAGTGCTGTATCGTTCAAACTGATCCACCCCGCCGTAAAGCGCGTCCAGGCGCGCCGTGTTGGCGTCAAACAGAGCCCTGACATCCATGCTTTTTCCCTCCTGATATTTCGCAGCCAAATACTTGGCCATATCTATCTAACATATATTGTAAACCATCGACCGGATTTCCGCAAGTGCATTTGCGCCGGTCCATGAAAAAAAGCAGAGGCGCTTCGCGGCGCCTCTGCGATGGATTGTGCGGTTGAAATCTTACACGTCCGTATCCGGCACGACCTTGGTGGGCGGATTGCAATAGGGGCAGGCCTTGTAGTCCCAGTCCACCGCGTACTGCAGTGTCACCTTGGTGCCGCCGGAGAATTTGGCCTTGCTGCACTTTGCGCTGAGGTGATAGTAGCTGTTGGCGCTTGCCAGGTCGATGTACACGCTGGTGTCCGGGTAACCCGGGTATTCCCGGCTGGATACCGGCGCGTTCACCGCGCCGCCGTTATCATAGCTGGTCGCGCCGGCCGCCAGCTTGGTGCAGGTGGCGCAGGCCTTCAAGCCCAGAGCGCGCGCCTTGGCCAGCGAGCCGCCGATCGCGCCGGAGCCGGCATGGGCCTTGCTGTAGTGGTAATGCGAATCGCCGGGCGCCGCATAGACCTTGAAGTTGGCCACCGCCAGGCACACCGGGCAGGCTTTCTTGCCGTAGTTCATCGCCGTTTCCAGCGAGACGCGGCTCGCGCCCGCCATGCCCGAACAGGTCTTGCTCGAGTGATAATACTTGCTGGCCGCGGGCGCGTAGACCTTGCTGCCGGAGGGGCCGCCCTTGTAGGCGGTCGTCACCGGGGAAGCCGCGGAAGCGGTGTGGCTCACACAGTTGGGGCAGGGATCCAGGCCATAGGCCAGCGCCGAGGCCAGCGTGCCCTTCCTGGCGTTGGAGCCCGCGCACTTCTTGCTGTAGTGATAGTACTTGCCGCCCTTGGTGGCATAGACCGTTCGCTTGGCGGCGGAGGCGCAATCGGGGCAGGCTTTCTTGCCGTAGTTCAACGCCGTTTCCAGCGTGACGCGGCTGGCACTGCCGGAAAGCTTCGGGCAGTTGCTCTTTGTGTGATAGTATTTCCCCGTCAGGCTGGCGTACACCCTCACGCCGGATTTGCCGGACTTGTAGGTGGTGGTCTGGCGGGCGGCGGTGGCGACGGCCTGCTGCACAGCCTTGGCGGTCTCCTGGGCGTTCTGGGCCGCCTTCTTGCTGCTCAGACAATGGGGGCAGGCCGTCTGGCCCATCATCAGCGCCTCGGACAATTTGCGCTTGGTGCCGTTCTTCATGCCGGTCTCCACACAGACGCTTGCGGCGTGATAGTGGCTGCCGGTCTTGGTGGAATACACCGTTCGGTTGGCGGCGCTGGCGCAGATGGGGCAAGCCTTCTTGCCCGCGTTGATGGCGGTCTTCAGGCTGACCCGGCTGGCGCCCTGCATGCCGCTGCAGGTGCTGTTCAGGTGATAGTAGCTGCCCTTTGCGGTGGCGTAGACATAGGTGTTGGTGGCCGTGGCCTTGCTGGGCGCGGCGCTCTTCTTGGACTCGCTCACCGTCTGCACCGTCGTCGTCTTGGAGGACGCGGTGCTGGTGCTGTTCGGCGTTACGGCCTTGCCGGACTTGTCCCAGCACTTGGGACAGCGCTTGTAACCGGCCGCCAGGGCCTCCGCGAGGCTTCCGCTGGTGGCGTTTTGCATGTTCGAACAGGTGGCATAGGAATGATAGTACGTGCCGCCCTTGCTGGCGTAGACCGTGGTGTTGGCGCTGGAGGCGCAGACCGGGCAGGCCTGTTTGCCAGCCTGCAGCATGGCCTTCAACGTGAACAGCTGGGCGCCCTTCATGCCGGAGCAGGTGCTGTTGGTGTGATAGTACTTGCCGTTCTGGGTGGCGTAGACCTTCACGTTGTCGCCGGTGGCGCTGGTGAGGGACACGGCGCTTCCGCTGTTCTTGCCGGAGGTATTGTCCGTGATGGACGAGCTGGCGCCCTTCATACAGACATCACAGCGCTGTTTGCCCATGACCATGGCCTCCGCCAGGGTGACCTGTTTGGCGTTCTTCATGCCCTGGCAGGTCTTGTTGCTGTGATAGCTCTTGCTGTCGGCACGGCAGTACACCAGCGTGCCCGCCGTGGGGCAGCAGACGGGGCATGCCGTCTTGCCCGCCAGCAGCGCATCCTTCAGGCTGCCCTTGCTGGCGCCCTGCATGCCGGAGCAGTTGCTCTTCACATGGAAGTGGGTGCCGCCCTTGGTGGCATAGACCTGGATGCCGCTCTTGTCGGTGGTGCTGGAATTGATGAACACCGCGCTGCTGACCGCCGTCGCGTCCAGGCTGGACTGGGTCTTCAGGATGCAGACCGGGCAGGGCGTCTTGCCCTCGCCCTCGGCGGCTTCCTTGGTGTAGACCTTGGCGTTCTTCATCTTGGAGCAGGTGGCGTCCACATGGTAGTACTTGCCGTCCGCGCGGGCGTAGTAGGTCGTCACCGTGCCGCCGCCGATGCAATCCGGGCAGGGATTCTGATGGCGGCTGTTCTCGGCGATTTCCTTGGTCACCTGCCACACCTGCACGCCTTCCTCGATGGAGGGGCAGGTGTTGGAGGAGTGATAGTACAGGCCGGAGGCCGGGCTCCACACATAGGTGGCGTTGTTGGCGTTGGCGCCGGTGACGGCGTTGGCCAGCGGCGTGGCCGTGGGCTGTACGTCGTCGCCGGTCAGGGTGCTGGCCGCCACGTCTCCTTCGTCCGTATCGCCCTCGTCCTCGTCGTTGGCGGTATCGCCGCCGCCCAGATCAATGGAGGGGATGTTCCCTTCGTCCGGCGCCACGGTGACAATCGTCTGGGCCGGCGGGATAGTGATGCTGGGCTGGATCTGCTGGTCGCCCGCGCCGCCGAACAAGCCGCGCAGCAGCAGGATCAGCGCCACGACAAACCAGATGGCGGAGGCCGCCGTCAGGCCCCAGCGCAGGGGAGGATCAAAGCGGTTGCGGCGCCACAGCAGGTAAATGCCCAGCGGCGGGAACAGGAACAGCAGCAGGTAAGTCACCCAGTCGTTCTCATCCACATACCGCATCAGGCTGCTCTGACCGTCGTCATAGCCGCCCTCATAATCATCGGCATCCACGTCCTGGTAGCGGTCGTCATAGCCGTCCCGATAGTCGTTGTCGTAGCGGCCGTCGTCGTAGCGGCGATCATCGTCGTAACGGTCGTCGTCGTAGCGATCATCGTCGTCGTAGCGATCATCGTCGTCGTAGCGGTCATCGTCGTCATAACGGCCATCGTCGTCGTAGCGGTCATCGTCGTCATAGCGGCGGTCATCGTCGTAACGGTCATCATTGTCGTATCGGCGGTCATCGTCGTAATCGCCGTTGCCGCCGTCGTAGTCGTCATAATCATCGTCGCCGGCGCGATCGTCATCGTTGTAATCGTCGGCATAGCCCTCGTTCCGGGCATCATAAGCGTCCTGATAGCCTTCCTCGCCATCAGTTTCGATATTATCCACATATTCATCATCCGCCGGAGCCTTCCTGCCGCCGAAGAGGCGATGGACGCTGCCGTCCCCCATCCGCCAGGCCAGGCCATTGTCCGACAGATTGAATTTGAGTTTTCCAATCGCATGTGTCGCCATAGTTTGTACCACCTTATATCAATACCGAAGCACTGCGGGCGTCCGCCGATACGGCGCAGAGCATGGGACGCCTGATAACTACTTAATGCCATTACAAGGATACATCATATATGCGCCGCTGTCAATCGGTCCGGAGCTAAAAAATGAAATTTTGTCACATTCTTAATTAATAGAATTTCACATATAGAAATATTATTGCAAAAAATATACCAAAAAATCAAATTCTTCCATTGCCTGCCGGAGGCTGATATGCTATAATATTCATATCCTTATTAATTGGAATTAGTGGAACCCGGCGGAGGCTGTCCTTCCGACGGATTCGACGGAGGTAATCAATATGTCCAAAAAACCCGCAAAAGGCCTGAGAATCGGCAATTATCGCATCACGCCCCTGGGGCTTGGCACGCTGGGCGCGCTGGCGCTGATCCTGGTGGCCGTCATCGCGATCACGGTGCTGCGTCCGTCCGGGCAGCCGGATGTGGCCGTTTCTGGCGTCATTCCGGATGTGACCCTTGCCGCCGGCGCGTTCGACGGGCCCACGCCCGTGCCGACGCCCACCCCGGCGCCCACGCCCACTCCGGAGCCGGAGCCCCGCAGCGCGACGATCCGCTCGCTGGGTGAAATTGCCATGCAGCAAAACCTGCTGCGCTCGGCTGTAAGCGGCAACACCTTTGATTTCAGCGACATGTTCTCCTACATCTCCGATGTGATGGGGGACGCGGACTACACCGTGGGCGACGTGGAAGGCACGCTGGGCGGCACCACCGAATATTCCGGCAGCGACCGGATGGCCACTCCCCCCTCGCTGATCACCGCGCTGAAGGACTGCGGCGTCGATATGCTGACGCTGGCAAACGACCACGCGCTGGACGGCGGCTGGGCGGAGCTACAGGCCACCATCGCCAACTGCCAGTCTGAGGGCATGGATTACGTGGGCGCGGCGGCCTCCGCCGAGGAGCGCTCGACGCCCGTCATCCGCGATATCAACGGCATCAACGTGGCCTTCCTGGCCTATACCGAGAGCCTGAACGGCAACGACGCCAAGGCCGATCCCGCCGCGCTGCAGTACGGCGTGAATCTGATCAGCAAGTCCAACGCCAAGAAGGACATCGAAGACGCCCGCGCCGCGGGGGCCGACGTGATCATCTGCTATTGCAGCTGGGGTGAAATGCTGAAGGCGTCCCCCACCGAAACCGAGATCAAAATCGCTCAAAAGCTGGCCGAGTGGGGTGTGGACGTCATCATCGGGTACAACCCCCACGTGGTCCAGCCCGCCACCTGGCTGGAGAGCAAGGATGCCGCGGGCAACATCCACCGCACGCTGTGCCTGGGCTGCGCCGGCAATTTCCTGTCCGACCAGTACGGCCAATATGACAACGGCATAATCTTCCAGTTCACCATTCAGGAGCCGGAGGAGCACGGCAAGTTCGCCATCACCAGCCCGGTCTACATTCCCACCTATGTGTGGCGCGCTGAGAACGAGGACGGCAAGTACAGCTACCATACCCTGGCCATCGGCCAGTGGCTGGACACCGAGCCGGAGGGCATGGCCTATGCCGACGCCGCCCGCATGCGCCAGGTTTGGGCCGACGTGCAGAGCGTGATGGGCTCCGACGTGGCCACCGTCGCCGCGAACTGAACCGAAAAACCATAATATGAACGGCGCCGCGCACATGCGCGGCGTCGATTTATAAGGAGGCTCCATGTCCTTTTCTTCCGACCTGCTCCACTGGTACGACGCCAACGCCCGGAAACTGCCCTGGCGGGGCGAGAGCGACCCCTATCGTGTGTGGTTAAGCGAGATCATGCTCCAGCAGACCCAGGCCCAGACCGTGGCGGGCTACTATGCCCGCTTTTTGCGGCGCTTTCCGGACGTGTTCGCGCTGGCTGCCGCCGAGGAACGGGATGTGCTCAAGCTGTGGGAGGGACTGGGTTACTACAGCC
>CAMVBO010000042.1 GCA_947165745.1 uncultured Clostridia bacterium
CTGGACGACGCTTGAAAACGGCGAGGTGTTCACCTACACCGCCCCCGGCAAGACGACCCTCGGCCCCGGCGTGGTCCAGGTAAAGGACGCGGCGGGGAACATCCTGAGTAATTTGAGCGACATCGAGCTGGATGCCGTGTCCACGGCGACAGACGACGGCGGCTATGGCGGCTACGGCGGCTATGGCGGCGGCGGGTCCGGCGAGAAGAAGCCCGCTCCCAGCCACGCCAGCGGCGACGGCGAGGAAGGCGCGGAATACGAGACCGTGGCGCTGGAGCTGCCGGAAGAGCCGATGACCAAACTGACCGTGGGCGGCGAGACCATGGACCTGACCCTGGTGCTGGACGCGGCCCAGGCGGAGGGCGCGCCGGTGGGCGAGGGACAGCCCTTCACCGCTCAGCTGCGCTCCTGGTGCCCGAAGCCGGCGGGGGAGGACGCCCGCGAGAACATACTCAACAACCCGGACGAGCCCCGGCAGGACACGCTGCTGCTGACCGCCGTGCCCATCGACGGGCTGGGCGACGAATTCACCTACACCTGGCGCTTCAACGGCGAGGTCTATCGGCTGCTGGCCAACAGCGGCATCAGGTATGTGGCCCTGCAGATCGGGGACGACCTGGTCGCCTTCCCCACGGAGGGCTTCACCGGTGGCACCAAGTACACGGAGCTGAAGATGCTGGGCGTCTCCACCCGGAAGTTTGACTACACCCTCACCATGCGGGTGAACCGGGACCCGGGCTATGTGTCCGCCCTGTCCGACAGCGACTTCTCCCTGGACTGTGACCTGTCCATCCGCGCCGAGGTGGAGAACATGGCCTACGAGCTTTCCGGCTCCACCAACAGCATCATGTACTTCTACGACGTGTATCTCGGCCCCGAGGCCATGCTGTCGCAGCCGTTCGGGGACTACAAGGCCTAAGTAGCCGCTGATTAATTCCCGCACCGATTCTGCGGCGCCTTTTCCGGCATCTGTCTCTTGCAGATTTCTCGATTTACCTGGCGCTAAGTCAAGGGAAACCAACGCAGAAATGCAGTTCAATCCACTCGAAACTGCACATCCCGGACTTTAGAAACACACTCTAGGAACACACTTCGATGACCCCATAGACACCAACCACGGGAGGGCTGTATATGAGTATGAACAAGCGCTTCGCCGCCGTGCTGGCGGTGGTTCTGACGCTGGCGCTGAGCGCGCCGGCGCTGGCGCAGGTGACCTTCAACGGCACCGTCGTCTCCCGGGAGACCACCGCGGTCAGCGCCCCCTTCGGCGGCCTGATCGATGAAATCTCCCTGCGCAAGGGCGATCCCATTCGCGTGGGCGATCCGGTGGCCACCATCCGGACCACCAAGGTCTACGCCGAGATGGACGGCGTCGTCAGCGGCATATTCGCCCGGGAGGGCGACGAGACCGAGGGCATCATCGAGCGCTACGGCGGATTGATGTACCTGGAGCCGATCAACAAGTACGTGGTCTCGGCCACCACCGAGAAGGCCTACAACAGCAGCGCCACCAAGTACATACACATCGGCGAGAAGGTATACCTATCCTGCACCAAGGACGGCACCCATGTGGGCACGGCCCTGGTCACCAAGGTCAGCGAGGTGGACGAGTCCGGCAACACCCCCTATACGCTGGAGGTGATCGGCGGCGAGTTTTACATGGGCGAGACCGTGGGCATCTATCGCAACAGCGACCATTCCTCCGACAGCCGCATCGGCCGGGGCACCATCCAGCAGAACGCCGCCGTTCCGGTGAAGGGCTCGGGCAGCGTGCTGAAGCTGCACGTGCAGGTGGGCGACGTGGTGGAGCGCGGCGAGGTGCTGTTTGAGACGGTGGAGGGCGTGTTGGACGGCATGTACGCCGTGGACAACACCATCTTCTCTCCGCTGGACGGCTTCGTGGCGTCCGTGGATGCCACCCAGGGCAGTGCCGTGGAGAAGAGCGGCAAGCTGATCACCGTGTATCCCAAGGACGCCATGCAGATCGAGATCAAGGTCTCGGAGCTGGATCTGACGGAGATCCACGAGGGCGACAAGGTGTCCATCGAATTCGAGTGGGACGCCGACGGCGCGCGCCAGCTGGAGGGCGTGGTTTCCCGCATCTCCAGCGTGGGCGACGAGAAGGCGGAGGGCGCCAGCCGCGGCGACGCCCAGTACAGCGCCTACATCGACTTTACGCCTGACGATACCGTGCGCCTGGACATGTCCGTGATCGTGTATGTCCAGGAGGCCGGGGAAGAGGAACCGTAACCGTCGGTCAGCCGACGTGTGCGGCGCGACATTGCCCCATCGATAGATAAAACAGGAGATATAGACATGAAAAAACTGACGAGCATTCTCATCATCCTCGCCCTGGCGCTGGCGGCCCTGCCTGCGATGGCGGCGGAGGGCGACGCCATACTGGGCCGCGGGGACGAAACCCCCAACTACTACAACTACGCCTTCCCCGTGGGCGATACACTCTATCTGGTCAGCGGCGGGACCACCCTCTACACCTATCGCCTGGGCGACGCTGACCTGACCGAGCGGCAGATCGCGATGCCGGAGCACGAAGGCGACGACAGCTTGAACGACGAATTGATGCCCTTCTCCGACGGAGAAGCGCTGTACGCGCTGGACCTGATGATCCGCTATGACGAGCACTCCCAGTTCGAGGGGGCGGCCCTCTATCGGCTGACGGAGGGGGCGGACGGCGGGTTCACGCTGGAGAAGACCGTCGATGTGGACTGGAGCGACCTGGTGGAGTATTACGACGAGGATTCCTATCCCATCCGCCCGGAATCTCCCGTCGGCCTGAACGGCAAGGTTTTCTTCCGCGCCTATGACAACGGGGGAGATTATCGGGTCTATGCCCTCCAGCTGGATTCCGGCAAGGTGGAGCCGCTGTCCGAGCTGAGGGACATCAATGGAATGACCCTTTATCGGGACGGCGCGCTGCTGATGCAGCAGTACAGCTACGATCAGCCCGATAAGGCCCGACTGGTGGTCTATGATCCGGCGGACGAGAGCCTGCAGCCCCTGGGCGAGGTGGAAGTGCCCCAGTACAGCCCGCTGCAGGGCCTGGCCTATGACGCCGCCAGCGACACCGTCTATTGCGCCAAGGGCGGAGAGATCTGCCCGGTGGATCTGCAGGCAGGCCAGGTGGGTGCCGGCATCACGGATATGCCCCTGGAGATCTATTCCAACACGATGGCCTTTGTGATGGAGGGCGGCTTCTACGCGGCCTGCTCCGAGGGCGCGTGCGTGCGCAATCTGGACCCCGGCCAGCGCGCCGAGGTGCGTCTGAAGATCAACGACAACGGCTGGAACGAGTGTGTCAGCACCGCCTATTATCGGTATTCCAACGCCCATGGCGACGTGAGCACCGTGCTTTCCCGCGACTGGAACGAGAGCCAGAACCTGCTGGAGAGCATGATGAACCGGGACGACAGCATTGACATCTACGTGCTGAGCACCAACAGCACCATCTATGACGCGCTGTACAAGCGCGGCTATCTGATGGAGCTGGACAGCAGCGAGAAGCTGAAGCAGCTCACCGAGAGGATGTACCCGGACATCCGGGAAGCCCTGAGCCCGAACGGGCACTTGGTGGCCATCCCCGTGGACTTCAACAGCTGGACCCTGGGCGTCAATGAAAAGGCATTGGAAAAGATGGGCATGACTCTGGAAGACGTGCCGGATAACTGGATGGACTTCCTGGATTTCCTGGCGGGCCTGGAGGAGCCGTTGAAGGAGAACAAGATGCACCTGTTCTACGCGGGCTACAGCGCGCGGGACGCCCGGAACGACCTGTTCAACTCCATCTTCGAGGACTATCAGCGCTATGTCTCCGCTGTCAACCCCACCGCGGGCTACAACACCGATCTGCTGCGCGGCCTGCTGACCAAGCTGGAGCAGCTGGATTTCGTGGCCCTGGGCCTTCCCGAGGTGTCGGAGGACGACGAAGAGGAATCGAGCGGGATGATCTCCTATGGGGAGTATGGCGAGGACACCGTCCTGATGCAGACCAGCACGGGCTGCACCATTGGCAACTTCTACAGCAACTGCACCCCGATGCTGATGGGCCTGGACGCCAACACGCCCATGCCGCTGGTGCTGCGGACGGAAGTGGCCGTGGTCAATCCCTTTACCAGGCATCCGGAACAGGCCATCGCGTTCATGGAGGAGCTGGCGGACAGCCTGAACACGGGCACCCTCTACTGCATGGATCCCAGCCTGAACGAGCCGATCCGGGGTGAGCAGAACGAGCAGAGCGCGATCGACGCCCAGAAGTGGGTGGACGACGCCAAGGCCGAGCTGGCGGACGCGGATGAGGCCGACCGCCAGATGCTGGAGGAGAACCTGCAGCAAGCGGAGGAGAACCTGAAATACTGGGACGAGTACGGCTGGGAAGTGAGCCAGCGGGATCTGGATTGGTATCGCGGTCACGACGACCACATCGCCCTGGCCGGCGTGGAGTGGCTCTATGCCGACGAGAGCGGCGAGGCCTGGGAACTGATCAGCCAGTACATGCAGGGCAAAATCGGCATGGACGAGATGCTCACCGGCATCGACCGCAAGGTGCAGATGATGCTGCTGGAGGGGAATTGAGGCCGATAGCGCCTCTTCTCCTCCGCCCCAAAGGGCTTCCCCTTTAGAGCGTGTTTCTAAATTCCCCAAGATGCATTTTCGGCGCCTTGAACTGCATTTCTGCGTTGGTTTCCCTTGACTTTTAGGGAAAGGCGTTTGGAAACTTCTCTTCGGAGGCAAAATTGTTTACGCATAAGAAATCCGTCTGGCTGTTCCTGCTGCCCGGTGGGCTGGGGTTGATGCTGTTTTATATCGCGCCCTTCCTGGGCGGCATCTGGTACAGCCTGACCGACGGCAGCTATCGCAACGCCTTTGTGGGGCTGCAAAACTATATCAATATCTGGAAAAACCCCATGTTTATGCTGGGCCTGAAAAACACCATGGAACTTTCACTGGTGTGCGCCCCGCTGGTGTGGGTGCTTTCCTTTGCCATCGCTTCGCTGCTGAACCGGCTGCGGCCGCGCGGCGCGTTTTTCCGAAACAGCGTGCTGCTGCCCTACCTGATGCCCTCGTCGGCCATGCTGCTGATCTGGCTGGTGGCCTTCGACTACGGCGGCGTGATGAACCGGCTGTGGACGGCGCTGGGCATGCAGCGGGTCGTATGGCTCCAGGGCGTGGCGCTGCGCTTTCCCATCATCCTCATGTTCGTATGGAAGAACCTGGGCTTTGCGGTGATCATCTTCCTGGCGGCGCTGCAGGCCATCCCCGAGCCCTTGTATGACTACGCGAAGCTGGAGGGCGCGGGCTTCTGGCGGCAGACCTTCGGCATCACCCTGCCCATGATCGTGCCCACGGCGTTCCTGGTCATCATATTGGAGTGGATCAACGCCTTCAAGATCTTCAAGGAGGTCTACTTCATTGGCGGCGCGTATCCGGACGAGACGGTGTACACGCTGCAAAATTACATGAACAATATGTACGGCAAGCTGAACTACCAGAACGTGACCACCGCGGCCTACAGCTTCGCGCTGATTGTGTTCGCGCTGTTCGGGGTGCTGTTTATGACGCAGAGCAGGCTGCTCAAGAGGTTGAACGGATGAGGAACGAGAAAGACAAGCTGAGTTACCGGCAGCCGGGCGGTTCAAAGTGGCTGACGCGGGGCCTGCTGATGGTGCTGGCGCTGCTGATGCTGATTCCGGTGGTGGTCACGTTCCTGTATTCCTTCTTCTCCCCGGAGGAGATCAAGGCCTTCATGGGAACCCGGGGCAATTACGACGCGACCCAGTGGATGGAAGTGAAGCTGTCCCCGGCAATGTTTTCCCTGACCCAGTATTACGAGATACTGATCCGGGATACCTCGATCCTGCACATGTTCGTGAACTCCGCGCTGTACACGGTGATGATCCTGCTGGGCCAGGCGGCGGTGATCCCGATGATGGCCTACGGCCTGAGCCGGTTCAAATTCCGGGGCCGGGACGCCATATTCTTCGGCATCATCATGCTGATGCTGCTGCCCTTCCAGGTGACGATGGTGCCCAACGTGCTGACGCTGCGAACCATCGGGCTTTTGAATACGGTTTGGGCGGTGATCCTGCCCATGTGGTTCGCGCCGTTTTACATCTTCCTGATCCGCCAGTTCATGCTGGGCCTGCCCAACGAGCTGCTGGAGGCAGCGCAGGTGGACGGGGCGGGCACCTTCCGCTGTTATGCCCACATCGTGCTGCCGGTGTGCCGGCCCATCATCGGCGCGGCGGTGGCGCTGTCGTTTGCGGACTGCTGGAACCTGGTGGAGCAGCCCATGACCTATCTGAGCCAGCGCATGGAGCTGCAGCCGCTTTCGGTGATGTTCAACCAGCTGGCCAGCTCCTCCAGCGGCATCGAGTTCGCGGGGGCGTCCATCTATATCCTGCCGGCGCTGTTCATCTATCTGTACTTCCTCAAGGATATTCTGGCGGGCGTGCAGCTGACGGAGCTGAAATGATGTTTTGTGGACGGGGGAGCGACGATGCAGCGGCACCCGCCCCAAAGCCGTTTCTGTGGGGGTGCGGCATAACGCCGGCGTCCCATTGATAATCACAAAGAGGTTGTTTATATGAATCTGAAAAAGTTTGCCATAAGGGGCATCGTGATCCTGGCCGTTTGCGTGGCGCTGTGCCTGTTCTTCTCCGGCACGGTGCGCACGATCACCACGCCCAAGGTGCGCCTGACCGCCGCCAAGCGCGGCAAGCTGGAGGAGCGGGTGGAGCTGGCCTGCAAGCCCGCCTTCCCGGAGGTGGATGAGATCGGCTTTGCCCTCGACAGCGACACTACGCTGTCCATCGTGAAGGTGAACACCCGCGAGGGCTATACCGTGCAGGAGGGCGACGTGCTGGTGGTGGCCAAGGTGGCGAACTTTGACCAGCTGCGCAAGACGGCCCAGGAGGCCTATGACAGCGCCAGCGAGGCGCTGATGACTCTGGAGAACAAGAACCGGGGCATCCGGGTAAACCGGCGCGACGAGGCCTATGCCGACGCTTTCTTTGCCCTGAGGGACGCCCGCCGGGCCGCCGTGTCGCTGGAGCTGACCATGGACGCCCAGCTGAGCCGCGAGGGCCTGGAGCGGACCGACACAGGCTATCCCGAGGGGGCCAGCGACGAGCTTATGCAGATGATCGACAACTGGCGTGAGGCGGACGCCGCCCGCGCGGCGGCTCAGGCCGAGATGGACGCCGTCTCCCGCTACACCGTGCCGGACGACGTGTGGACCTATATCACCGAGCAGCGGGAGCAGCAGGAGAAGAAGGACGAGGCCGAGGCGGATCTGCGGCGCCTGGTGGCGCTGGACGACCGGGCGAAGGCCATCGTCGCGCCTCACGCGGGCTATGTGGCCTCCGTGGACGTCAAGGAGGGCGACGTGTACGACGGCAGCCATCCGCTGCTGACCATCACCAAGGCGGACGCCCTGCCCACCCTGCGGGCCGACACCGGCGAGCTGACCCGCGCCGTCAGCGAGGGCATGACCGCCAGCCTCAATCCCGACAGCTATGACGCGGTGGAAACCCGGGTGATTGCCGTGGGCACCGATAACGAGGGCAAGAAGTACGCCGACATCGAGATGACGGAGCAGCTGATCAAGGCCCGTGGCAGCGTCTATGCCATGATGCAGGAAGACACCACGATGACCCTGATCTATCGCGCCCGGGAGGCCACCAGCCTGGTGCCCACCAGCGCGGTGCGCGGCAGCGGTGACGACCGCTACATCTATGTCACCGAGCAAAACACCGCCGCCTTTGGCGGGAATACGCTGAAGGTGCACAAGATGGACGTCACCGTGGCGGGCGAGTACGGCGGCACCACCTCCGTCAAGGAAGACATCAGCTACTACACGATCGCCTATGGCGAGGACCGCGCCATCAGCGACGGCGACGCCGTGATGGAATACCTGAAATAGCGGGAGGCGGCCATGAAGAACGTGAAGAGGTGCAGGCTGCCGATGGTGCTGATGGCGCTGGGCGCGGCCATGCTGCTGCTGGCGCTGGCGATGCTCTCCCGGACGCCGGACGCCCTGCAATACTGCGCGGTCGCGCCCCAGCCCGGCGAAAAGGGGGCCAATTACGCAAAGCTTTCCGACAGCGCCGGGAAGCTGGCCGGGAACATGAAGGACGCCCTGGCCTGGACCAGCCTGGGCGGCACGATGGCGAGCGTCAACGTCGGCGCGGGCAGCAAATCCGCAGAGGCGGCGCTGTACGCCATCGGCGAGGGCTGGCTGGAGGTCTATCCCCGGTTCATCGAACAGGGCCGCCGGCTGGGGGAGAGCGAGCTGTCCTCCGGCGCGCGGGCGGCCATGCTGGACGCGGATCTGGCCTTCCAGCTGTTCGGCGAGGAACTGCCCGAGGACGCGGTCGTCAGGCTGAACGACGTGGAGTTTCGCGTGGTGGGCACCGTACGCCACGCCGGGAGCCTGCTGGGCGGGCGCGGCGTGGGCGACAGCCAGCGATACGACGTGTATGCGCCGCTGCGCGCGGTCGGCGCGGCGGGGTTCCAGCTGGACACCGTGGCCCTGTCGGCGCTGCCGGTGGGAACCGGCGGCGGCGCGGCCCAGCTGTTTGAGGAGGCCGCCGAGGGCAGCGGGTTGACCGGCGGCACGCTGATCAACCTTAAAAAAGAGGCCATGCGCCGCACGATACTGCCCCGGGTGCTGCTGCTGATCGCTGGGCTTTACGCCATGGCTGGCCTGTTCAAGCGGATGACCCGTTTGGCTTCGGGCTGGATCGAGGGCTTCCGCAAGGCCCTGAAACAGAGCTATTTGAAGGCCCTGATTCCCCGGCTGCTGGGGCTGATTGCCCTGATCCTGCTGGGTTACGGCGCGCTGATCGGCCTGACCTGGCTGCTGCTGGTGTATTCGGCCCAGCCGCTGTACGTGTTCACGGAGTGGGTGCCGGAAAACATCGTGGCCTGGTCTTCGATCTCAAAGGTGTTCTGGAGCCTGACCGGCGAGGCCGCGCGCCTCGTGCGCGTGGGCACCCGCGAGCTGCGCGTCGTCGAGTTCTGGGGCGGCCTTGCCCGCTGGGGCACGGTGGTGTTCCTGCTCGGCGCGGCGCTGCGGGGAAAGAAGGCGGACGCAGATCCGTAAGCGGCAGCCCAAAAGAAACGGCGATGGCCATTTGGCCATCGCCGTTTGTTCTAGAGTGTGTTTCTAAAGTCCGGGATGTGCAGTTTCGAGCGTATCAGGCTGC
>CAMVBO010000043.1 GCA_947165745.1 uncultured Clostridia bacterium
GGTTGAAGAACACGCCGGACAGGGTGGTGTCCCCGCCGCCCTTGAACTCGGCCTCCGGGATCATGCCCACGGTGAAGTCCGTGCCGTTGCCGGCGGTGTAGTGCAGCTTTTCAATCCCGAGGGAATTCAGCCACGTGCAGCGGCGGTGCAGCTCCTCGTTGTGCTGCTTCCAGGCCGCCATCGGGTCGTCGGTCACGCGGCTGGTGTAGAGTATGGCCTCCCACAGCCTTTCGATGGCCTGGCCCTTAGACAGCTCCGGAAACAGCTTCTTTGCCCAGGCGGCCCCGGGCACAGCGGCGATGCACCACTGATACTTGTTTTCCATGGCGTCCACATAGCCCTTGATCAGCGGATAGCGCTTCTGGCGCGCGGCGGCCTGCTTCTTCTGGTTGATGCCCTTCAGGCCGTCCGGGTCGTCGGAATCCAGGTAGATGCGGCAGGGCAGCTTGTCCAGGAAGTGCTTGTAGCGCGCTTCCTGATAGTCGGTCAGCTCCGAGAGCGTCTTCACGCTCTGGTGCCGCACGTGCAGCTTTTCCAGCGGCTGGTAATCCCAGTCCACCACCACGCGCTTCGCGCCCAGCTTGTAGCACTCGTCCACCACCATGGCCACGAATTCCGGCTGATCCAGCCCGGCCACGATGAACACCTCCTGGCCCTTTTGCACGTTTGCGCCGCTCTCGGCAATCAAATGCGCGTACTTTCGCAGTATTGTCTTTTTCATTTGAACCTCCAATATTTAATTATTCGCTGTTAAAGCGGGTGATGGCACGCGCAGAAGCGGCCGTCGCCCAGGTCCTGAAGCGCCGGCTTTTCCCCGGCACAGCGCCCGTCGGCCCAGGGACAGCGCAGGTGGAACCGACAGCCGCTGGGCGGGTTCACCGGGCTGGACACCTCGCCGGTCAGGATCGCACGATCCTCGTCCCGCCGGGCGGGGTCCGGCTGGGGAACCGATTCCACTAGGAAGCGGGTGTAGGGGTGCCTGGGCGCGGCGTAGAGCGCCTCGGTGGGGGCCATTTCGCACAGCTGGCCCAGGAACATCACCATCACCCGGTCGGAAAGGTAGCGCACCACGTTCAGATCGTGGGAGATGAACAGATAGGTGAGCTGCCGCTGCCGCTGCAAGTCGGAGAGCAAATTCAATATCTGTGCCTGGATGGACACGTCCAGCGCGCTGACCGGTTCGTCGCAGATGATCAGCCGTGGGTTCAGAGCCAGGGCCCTTGCGATGCCAACGCGCTGGCGCTGGCCGCCGGAGAACTGGTGGGGATAGCGGCTGTAGAACTCCGGCCGCAGGCCCACCTGCTCCATCAGGCCGCGCACGATCTGCGTCCGCTCGGCGCGGCTCGCGCCGACCCTGTGGGCGTTCAGCGGCTCCATGATGATCTGGCCCACGGACATGCGCGGGTCCAGCGAGGCATAGGGATCCTGGAAGATCATCTGCAAGCCCCGGCGCAGCGCGCGCAGGGCTTCGCCGCGAACCGCGGACAGGTCCTGGCCCTCGAACCAAACCTTGCCGGAGGTGGGCGTGATCAAATCCAGCACCAGCTTGCCCAGCGTGGATTTCCCGCAGCCGGATTCGCCCACCAGCCCCAGCGTTTCGCCCTGCCGGATGGCAAAGGACACGTCGGACACCGCGTGGACCACGCCGCCCTTGACGGGAAATTCCTTCACAAGATGCTCCGCGCGCAGAATCTCGCTCATCTGTCGATCCCTCCCAGGGGCTGCCCGTTTATCGCCGGGAAAAAGCAGCGGCACAGGTGCCCTTCGCCAAGGTCGGTCAGCGGCGGCTTTTCCCGACGGCACTTTTCGCCGGCGAATTCGCACCGGGGCGAGAACCGGCAGCCCGAGGGCATGGCCCGCAGGTTGGGCACGGTGCCCCTGATGTTGTATAGCCGCTGGCCCTTGGGCGTCATGCGGGGCAGCGAGGCCATCAGACCCCGGGTGTAGGGGTGGGCGCAGCCTCTGAACAGCGTCATCACGTCCGCCCGCTCTACCACCTCGCCGGCGTACATCACGTAAACCTCGTCGCACATCTCCGCCACCACGCCCAGGTTGTGCGTGATCAGCAGTATGGATGTGCCGATTTCCCGCTGCAAATCCCGCATCAGGCGCAATATCTGCGCCTCGATGGACACGTCCAGCGCCGTGGTGGGTTCGTCCGCGATCAAAAGCGCGGGCCGCAATCCCATGGCCATGCCGATCATCACCCGCTGGCGCAGGCCGCCGGACAGCTGGTGGGGATAGCTGCCGAAGCGCCGCGCGGCCTCCGGAATGCCCACCTTCTCGAAGATTTCGATGGTCCGCGCCTTGGCTTCCCCGGCTTCCATGCCGCTGTGCAGCCTGAGCGCCTCGGACACCTGCTTGCCCACGGTGATCACCGGGTTCAGGCTGGTCATCGGCTCCTGAAAGATCATCGAAATGCGGTTGCCGCGAATCCTGCGCATCTCCCGGTCCGAAAGGCGCAGCAGATTCTGTCCGCCGAACAGCGCCTCGCCGGATTCCACGCGCCCGTTGTCCGCCAGCAGGCCCATCACGGCCAGCGACGTCACGCTCTTGCCGCAGCCGGATTCGCCCACCAGGCCCACCGTCCTGCGCTCGGGAATGACCAGGTCCACGCCGTTCACGGCGATGGCCCGCTCCTTTGCGCCGTCGGAGGCGAAGGACACGCTCAGATTTTTGATTTCGAGGATGTTGCTCATGGGGATACTCCGCTTCAGGTCTTCATATACGGGTCGATGGCATCCCGCAGGCCGTCGCCCAGGAAGTTGAACGCCATCACGGTGACGAGGATCGCCAGCCCGGGAGCCAGGATCAGCCACGGGCACATGTAGGCATAGCCCTTGCCCTGGCTGACCATCAGGCCCCAGGAGGCGGTGTTGGGGTCGCCCACGCCCAGGAAGCTCATGCTGCTCTCCCACATGATGGCGGCCGGGATGTCCAGCGTGAACAGCACGATCAGGTTGGGCAGGCAGTTGGGCAGTATGTGCCTGAAGGCGATCTTCCAGCGGCTCACGCCCATGGAACGCGCGGCCTCCACAAATTCCTTTTCCTTCAGCGAAAGCGTCTGGGCGCGCACCACGCGGGCGGTACCGGCCCAGTTGATGATGGACAGCGCGATGAACATATTGAGGATGCTGGAGCCCAGCGTGTACATCACCACCATGGCCAACAGCAGCGAGGGGAAGGCCAGCACCACGTCCGCCAGGCGCATGATGACGCCGTCCACATGCCGCCCCATATAGCCGGCCATCAGTCCCAGCGCCGTGCCCAGCAGCAGCGAGATCAGCGAGGGCACGAAGCCGATCATCAGCGAAATCCGGCTGCCGTACACCACCCGGGTGAACACGTCCTGGCCCAGGTCGTCCGTGCCGAACCAGTGGTCGGCGGAGGGCGGCTCGTTCATGCACATCAGGTCCATTTCGTTGGGGTCGTATCGGGTGATCAGCGGCGCGCACACCGCCATCAGCACCATCAATACGATCAGAATCAACCCCGCCAGGGCGGCCTTGTTCACCCGGAACATGTGCCGCATGCTCGCCCAGACGCCCTCGTCAGGCTGGATCTCCGCGTTGATGATCTGCTCCGAGAGCGCGCGGGTGTATTTGTCCTTGCCAAACAATTTCATGCGCGCACCCCCCTAATCCACGCGGATGCGCGGGTCGATCAAGGAATACAGCACGTCCGCCACCAGGTTGCCGCCGATGATCAGCACGGCGGTGAAGATCACCGTGCCCTGCAAAAGCGGCATATCCCGGTTCTTGATGGCGCTGACGGCCAGGCTGCCCACGCCGGGCATGGCGAACACCGACTCGGTGATGGCCGCGCCGGAGAGCAGCGAGGAAATCTGGATCGCCATCACGGTGATCACCGGGATCAGCGCGTTTTTGAGCGCGTGCCGGGTGATGACCTTCAGCGGCGAAAGGCCCTTGGAGCGCGCGGTGCGGATGTAGTCGCTGCGCAGCACATCCAGCAGGTTCGACCGGGTCAGCCGCGCGATGCGCCCCGCCGACGACCAGCCCAGCACGATGGTGGGCAGTATGTAGCATTGCCAGCTGTCCGCGCCGGAGATGGGCAGCACGTTCTTAAAGGCGTTTTGCAATATCAGCGCCACCCAGAACACTGGCATCGACACGCCGAACAGTGATAAGCCCATGCTCATATGGTCCACCAGCGAGTTTTTCCTCACGGCAGAGATGATGCCCACGGGGATGCCCATGATCCAGGAGAACAGCGACGAAGCCACGGCCAGTTTCAGTGTGTAGGGGAAGGCCGTGGCGATCAGGCCCGTGACGGGGCGGTTCAGCTTCCAGCTGATGCCCAGATCGCCGTGGAGCATGTTCCAGACGTAGCGGAAATAGCGCACGAAGAAGGGGTCGTCCAGGTGCATGCTCTTGCGAAGGCCCTCGATCAGGTCCTCCTTGACGTGCTCTCGCATCATCACCGTCACGGGGTCGCCGGGCACCACGTTCAGCATGAAAAAGACGACCAAAACCATCCCCAGCAGCACGGGGATGGAGATCATTATGCGCTTGGCGATGTGCTTGGCCATGGGAAAACCTCCGGGGCGTTAATCATTTGTAGGGGCGGCGAAACGCCGCCCCTACATGGCTACAGAAGGTCTGTCAGTCGCCCAGGGTGATGGGATAGAAGCTCATGTCGCTCCAGCCGTTCCAGGCCACCTTGAAGCCGTGCACCCGGGGGTTCAGGCAGAACAAGTGGTTGCGCTGGTACAGCGGCAGGGTGACGGCGTCGTCGTGCACCACGGCCTGGTCGATCTTCTGATAGGCGGCCATGCGCTCGTCGAAGTCGATGATGCCCTGGGCTTCGTCGATCAGATCCAGGATCTCCTGGTTGTCATAGTTGATGGAGCGGCCCACGGTGTTGCGGCGGGCGAAGAAGGTGTCCAGGAAGTTGTCCGGGTCGTTGTAGTCCGCGCTCCACACGCCGTAATAGCTGGGCAGCAGACCGTTGTGGCGAACGTCCTTGTAGGTGGCGTCGTCGTATTCCTCCACGGTGGCCCGCACGCCGATCTTGCCGAAGAAGCTGCACAGCGTCTTGGAGATCCTGCGGCCGGTCTCGGAATCGGAGGTGATGGCCAGCTGCATGTCGAAGCCGTCGGCATAGCCTTCGTCGATCAGAATCTGTTTGGCCTGTTCGGGATCGTAGGGGATGGGCTCGGCGTCCGCGTTGAAGCTCAGCACGCCCTCGGGGATGAAGGTGCTCAGCACCTGGCCCTCGCCGGCGTAAATCTGGTCCAGGATCATCTGGCGGTCCACGGCCATCTGCAGCGCCTTGCGCACGTTGGGGTTGTTCAGCGGCTCGATGGCGGTGTTGAACATGAAGTAGTAGGTGCCGGCACGGCTGCCGGACACGATCTGGTCGGCATAGCCGTTCTCCTTGAACCACTGCAGCTGGCTTTCAGCGTAGTCGAAGTTGAACACGTCCACCTGGCCGTTTTCGAACATCAGCCGCTGGGTGTCAGCGTCGGAGACGATGAACATCTCGATGCCGTCGATGGCTGGCGCGCCCTTGAAGTAATTGGGGTTGGCCACAACCTTCACCTTGCTGCCCAGTTCCCACTCGGTCACCTGGAAGGGGCCGGTGCCGAAGCACACCGCGGGGTTGACGCCGAAGTCGTCCACGCCCTCGGTGGATTCGCGGTTGAAGATGGACCCGCCGGGGGTGGCCAGGCGGCTGAGGAAGGAGGAGCAGGGCTTGACCAGCTTGAACTCGACGGTGTTGTCGTCCACGGCCACGACGCCGGAGACGCTGTCGGCCTCGCCGTCGAAGCACTCTGCGGCGCCCTCGACGATGCCGTAGTAGATGTCGTAGTTCTTCGCCAGGCGATCGTGTTCCATCATGCGGTTCACGCTGAACACCACGTCGTCCGCCGTGAAGGCATCGCCGTTGTGGAACGTGACACCCTCGTGCAGGTGGAAGGTGTAGGTCAGACCGTCCTCGCTCACGTCCCAGGTGTCGGCCAGGCCGGGGATGATCTGGGCCTCGTCGCCCACGGTGTCGGTCTCCACCAGGCGGTCAAAGCAGTTCAGGGGGATGGTGTAGCTGTCGGTCGTCATCTGCACGTCCAGGGTCTCAGGATCCTCCGTCAGGAAGATGTGCAGCCAGTTGTCGTTCTCCTCGGCCAGGGCCGCCGGGACGAGCAGCGCGGTCATCGCCAGCGCCAGCGCGGCAAGCAGACAAAGCGTTCTCTTCATGGGATAAACCTCCGTCAAGTGGTTATTTGTCAACGTAGATGAGATGTGTATACTCACCTTTTTAACATTATACTCGATTTTTAACCCCAATACAACAACACAGATGTTAAGGATATATGTCGCTTCTTTGCCGCTGTATGGCAAAAAGCCGCCGGCCCGCTTACGCGCGGGTTCTGGCGGCGCTGACGATCCTGTCCATGTTTCCCGCGTCGATCTCCACGCCCAGGAACCGGGCGAAGCGGTTGAGCGCGGCTTCCACGGCAGCGAGCAGCGTGGCGCTCACCCGAACGCCGTCCTCCCACCACCAGGCCTTGACTCTGACGCAGCCCGCCTTGCCCACGGGCTCCGGCTCGAAGCGGGCGACGAAGCGGCTGCCGTAGAGCACCGGCAGCACGTAATAGCCGTATTCCCGCTTCACCACGGGGGTGTACACCTCCCAGCGATAGCGGAAGCCGAACAGCGCCTGGATCATGTCACGGTCCCACATCAGGTTGTCCAGCGGCGCGAGGAATCGGCACGCGGGGCGGCGGTTCGCGCCATCGGCAGCCCGGACGACCTGAGGCAGGGCGTAAAACTTCGCCCGCTGTCCCTCGACGCGGCAGGGGATGATCTCGCCCCGGTCGGAAAGTCGCTTGAGCGCCGCCTTGCGGGCGCTGTCGTCCCCGACCACATAGCCCTGCCAGGCGCCGCCGCGCTTGTCCCACAGGAGGCCCACGCAGCCCAGCCTGCGCTTTACGTACCAGTCCTCAAAGGCCTGCCTGTCCCGCGCCACTGGCGCGAGGCAATCCGCCGGCAGCACCCGTTCCGTCAAGTCGAAGCGCCGCTGGGTGCCCGCCTTGTCCGCCACGCACAGTCGTCCCGCGGCGAACAGGTACTCGATGGCAGCGCCGGAAGGCCGTCTGGGGCCCCAGCCGAAGTCCCTGGATTCGCCGATGGGAATGTCCGACAGCGACGAAGGCCCGCGCTCCTTGATGATTTCGAGGATGTCGTCCAGCATGTCGAAGGCCTCGCCCTGGCCCCGGCCCTCCATCCAGCGCCGACCGTCCGCCGAGCGCATGGCGCGCACCGGGGCGAAGCCGGGAAAGTCCCGGGCGGTGTAGACGCACATCTCCTTGTCGAAGCCGTCCACCAGGTGCCGCTCCTCATAGAGCAGCTTGCGAAGGTAATCGGGCCTATAGCCCCGCACGCGCGCCTGGAGCACCAGGTCGGGGTTGCGCCCGGCCACGTTCAGCGGGTCGAACTGGATGGTGCCCAGCCGGTCCATGACGGCGCGCGCGCCGTCGATGCCGCGAAAGCCGTCCGCGCCGTCCAGGTTGTGCCAGCGCACCAGCGCCTCCCGGGCCTGTCGGTTGGTAAGGGTCAGCATGGGGCGTCAGTCCTTTCATTCTGATGGAAACAGTATATCATAAAACCGCGCGCAGATAAAGCGGCACATTCATACGCGGCGACGGGTTTCGGGGGCCGCCCGCGTTTTATTTTTTTCACATCGTGTTCGATTGAATTTTCCGGTGGAGCGAGCTATAATAATCATGTAAATCGAACAGATGTTCTATTTATTGGAAGCGGGGCGAAACGGATGCGGACGATCCTGCACAGCGACCTGAACAATTTTTACGCCAGCGTGGAGTGCGTCTACGCGCCGGAGCTGAAAAAGGTGCCCATGGCGGTGTGCGGCGATCCCGAGGCGAGGCACGGCATCGTGCTGGCCAAGAACATGCTGGCCAAGGCCGCGGGCATCCAGACCGGCGAGGCCATCTGGCAGGCAAAACAGAAGTGCCCTGGGCTGGTGGTCATGCCGCCCAGCTACCGGCGCTACCAGCGCTTTTCCAAAATGATGAAGGAAATCTACGCCGACTACACCTTTCAGATCGAGCCCTTCGGCCTGGACGAATGCTGGCTGGATGTGACGGGGCACAATCGAAGCGGGCCGGAGATCGCCGACGAGCTGCGCCGGCGGGCCAGGGAGGAGCTGGGGCTCACGCTGTCGGTGGGCGTTTCCTTCAACAAGATCTTCGCCAAGCTGGGCAGCGACATGAAAAAGCCCGACGCGACCACCGTCATCACCCCTCAAAACTATCGGGAAGTAGTCTGGCCGCTGCCGGCGGCGGACCTGCTGTTCGTCGGCCCGGCCACCCGGCGCAAGCTGGTCAAGCGCAATCTGCGCACCATCGGCGACATCGCCCGCTGCGATCCAAACGCCTTGCGCGCGGCCCTGGGCAAGAACGGCGAGATGCTCTGGATCTTCGCCAACGGCCTGGACCGCACGCCGGTGATGGCGCTGGACGAGAGCGCGGCGGTCAAGTCCGTGGGCAACAGCACCACCACGCCGCGAGACATCATGGACGAGCAGGACGCCCACATGGTGCTGATGCTGCTGTCGGAAAGCGTGGCCGAGCGCCTGCGGGCGCAGGGGCTGCGCGGCCGGGTGGTGAACCTGTGGATGCGGGACTGCGCGCTCAACGGCTTCGGCGTGCAGCGCAAGCTGGCCTTCGCCACGGCGCTGGCATCCGAAATCTGCGGCTGCGCGCTGTCGCTGTTCCGGACCCACTACCGCTGGGAAAGGCCCATTCGCAGCCTGGGCGTCAGCGTTTCCGAACTGGAGTTTTCAAAGGGGGACGAGCAGCTTTCGATGTTTCCGGACACGGGCCGCCAGCGGCAATACGAGCTGGAGAACACGGTGGGGGACATCCGCCGCCGATTCGGCCATTTCGCCATCCAGCGGGCCTGCCTGATCGGCTGCCGGGAATTCGGGGCCATCAATCCCAGGGACGACCACACGATCCACCCGGTGGGGTGGAGAAACAGCTGAACGCCTTTGGACGCGTCGCGCGGACGGCGGAAAAGGGCGTTCGCAAAGGAGGAGGCATCATTATGGCGCATCGGGCTTATGTGCGGGTGCTGGTGGACGTGGACGAGACCGGGAAGGTCTGTCCCAAGCGCATCTATTGGGAGGATGGGCGCAGCTTCGCGGTGGACCGGCTGCTGGACGCCCGCCTCGCC